>JAPLOT010000230.1 GCA_026400595.1 Alphaproteobacteria bacterium
CAGGATTGCGCCTTCAAGGTGGAAGAGTCCGACATCGCAGCCTCGCTTCGGCTGCCAGAGGGGCCCGGACCCGTTGCCAATCATATGGGGGTGCCGGGATACCATTCAATGCCGCGCCGGATTAAAACTTGGTGAGGAAAAAGAGGGGTGAGCGGCAGCAACCAGAAACCGCTCACCCCAAGCTTGGCCGCCCGCCGCAAGGCGGTTGGTCAAGACGCCACGAGGACTCTGGACTTGAGAATGGGAGGACCCAAGACAGACGTGTGCGTTGCAATAAGAGATGCAAAGGGGATGCCAGTTTGGACTCTGATTTGTATTATTTTTCAACCCGAAGGAATTATTGAGATATTCCGCTTTTCGTGAAGGGTGGTGCTTGACCCTGAGTCACCCTGGATGCAAGGCCATTGTGCAGTGCGATGCACAAGAAGGCAGCATTCCGGCCTGCCTGACTGCGAATCGTCCAGCCTTGCGATCACAGAGCGTCACGTGAAATCTCGGGAAGGTGGCTGGCAAAGAGAGCCATGATGGGCGAAAGGAACGGAATGACCCGCACGGACCCGTCCCGCATCAGTTGCGACCTCTGCATCATTGGCGCCGGCTCCGGCGGACTCTCCGTGGCAGCCGCAGCGGCGCAGATGGGTGCCCGCGTCGTGCTGGTGGAAGCCGGCGCCATGGGCGGCGACTGCCTCAACACGGGCTGCGTGCCCTCCAAGTCGATGATCGCCGCAGCCCAGGCTGCTCATGACGGGGAGGGTGCGCCGGATCTCGGCATTGCGACGGCCACGCCCCGCATCGACTTCGCCGCGGTCCACGCACATGTCCGGCGGGTCATCGCAGCGATCGCCCCGCACGACAGCGTGGAGCGCTTCGAATCGCTTGGCGTTCAGGTGGTAAAGGCAGAGGCCCGCTTCACGGCACCGGACGAGATCATCGCCGGCACCCAGCGGATCGCGGCCCGTCGCTTCGTCATTGCGGCCGGTTCCCGCGCCGCATTGCCGCCGATTCCGGGTCTGGCCGAAGCAGGCGCCTACACCAATGAAACCATCTTCGATCTGACCGAAAGGCCAGAACACCTCATCGTCATCGGCGGCGGCCCGATCGGGCTTGAATTGTCACAGGCGTTCCGCCGCCTCGGGTCCGCCGTGACCGTGCTGGAGCGGCACGTCATCCTGCCGCGCGACGAGCCGGAAGCTGCGGAACTGGTCCGGCGCCGTCTGCGTGGGGAAGGCGTCGACCTGCGCGAGTCGATCCAGATTGACTCGGTGCGCCGCGATGCTGCTGGCGTCACGGTCGGGATCGAGGACAGAGACGGCAAGCGATCCATCGCCGGCACCCACCTTCTGGTCGCGGCCGGCCGCCAGCCCAATGTCGAAAGGCTGGGGCTGGAGGCAGCCGGCATCGTCTTCACGCCCAAGGGCATTACCGTCGATGCCGGCCTGCGGACCAGCAATCGCCGGGCCTATGCCATCGGCGACATTGCCGGCGGCCCGCAGTTCACGCACATCGCAGGCTATCACGCCGGCCTCGTCATTCGCAGCGCCCTGCTGGGCCTTCCCGCAAAGGTCGACTATGCCGCCCTGCCCTGGGTGACCTTCCTCGATCCCGAGATCGCCCATGTCGGATTGACCGAGGCCGAGGCGCGCAAGCAGCATGGGTCCGTCACCGTCCTGAACGAGTCCTTCGCCCGCAACGACCGTGCCGTCACCGAACAAGAGACCGAGGGATTCATCAAGGTCATCGCCGGACCGCGCGGCCGCATTCTCGGCGCGACCATCGTCGGCCCGCATGCCGGCGAAATGATCTCGCTCTGGGGCCTTGCCATATCCAGGAGGCTGAAGCTCTCGGCCATCGCCGGCATGCTGGCGCCCTATCCGACCCTCTCGGAGATCTCCAAGCGGGCAGCGGGTCAGTACTACGCGCCGGTGGTCTTCGGCCCCAAGGTCCGCGCCCTGGTCAAGCTCGTGCAGAAGTATCTGCCCTGATCAGGCGAAGCTGTTGCCGTAGATCCTGCGCAGTTCGGCCTTCTGCACCTTTCCCATCGCATTGCGCGGCAGCGCCTCCACCACGATGATGCGCTTCGGCACCTTGAACTTCGCCAGCTGCTTGGCCAGCTGGGCGATGATCGCCTCCTCTTCCGGCACCGCGGCCTTCGCGGTCACGATGGCGATCACGCCTTCGCCGAAGTCGGGATGGGGAACGCCGACGACGGCCGATTCCGCGATGAAGGGCAGGGCATCCAGCACATCCTCCACTTCCTTCGGATAGACATTGAAGCCGCCCGAGATGATCAGGTCCTTGGCGCGGCCGACGATGGTTACCCGGCCTTCGGCGTCAATGGTGGCGACGTCGCCGGTGATGAAGTCTCCGTCCGCAGTGAACTCCTC
>JAPLOT010000175.1 GCA_026400595.1 Alphaproteobacteria bacterium
ATCGCCCAGGAATACCGCGGCGCGATTGGCCTCCAGCACGACATCATAGAGCGCGCGCTGCGCGGCCGAAGAAACAGCAACCTTGCGCAGAGGCACGGGCCGCTCGCCGATCATCGCGAGGAGCTCGCGCTCGCGCGGCGCGAGCTCGGCCGTCTGCGCCGAGCCCGCGTCACCGAAGGGCCGCAGCACGAAGCGGCCATGCAGCGATCCGCCCTCGGTGTCCGCCAGATCGGCCTCCAGCATCGCGATGACGTCCGGATAGCGTGAGGCCAGCAGCGAAACGGGCGCAACGCGCTGCGGGCCCACGGTGAGCTTGCCGTCGAGCCCGATGCCGATTTCGCTGTCGCCGCCAAGGCCGATGGTCCGGACGTCGATGGCCTTGACCATGGTGCGCCAGCCGCCCACCTCGGCACCCTGCTCGGCCACCTGCGGCCGTCCATCGCGCAGGACGCCCAGATCGGTTGTGGTGCCGCCCATGTCGGACATGATGAAGTCCCGGCGGCCGCAGAGCCATGAGGCGCCGACCAGGCTGGCAGCCGGCCCCGACAGCACGGTCTCGATGGGGCGCAGCGCCACGCGCTCGGCCAAGGCCAGCGTGCCGTCGCCCTTGACGATCATCAGCGGGCAGTCGATGCCGAGGTCCGCCATGGATTTGCGCACCGCCGTGATCAGCATGGAAATGCGCGAGATGAGCCTGGCGTTGAGTACCGCGGTGAGCGCACGGCGCGGTGCATCCAGCGACGAGGTGAGTTCGGTCGACAGCGTGACCGGCTTGCCCGTGACCCGGGCGACGAGGTCGCGGGCGGCATGTTCATGCGCCGGATTGCGCACCGCGAAGGCCGATGCGATGGCGAAGGCATCGACCGGCATGGCTGCCGCCGCGGCCTCCAGCGCCACGGCGTCGAGCGGGTGGGCCTCTGCACCCGTGTGGTCGTGGCCGCCCGCGATTATCGCCATGGGCATGCCTGGAAAGGCTTTGGCAATGCCGGTGCGCTCGGCCATGGCCTGGTCGAATCCGATGAGGATGACGCCCACCGCGCTGCCGTGGCCCTCGACCACGGCATTGGTGGCCAGCGTGGTCGAGACGGAGACCAGCGCGATGTTCTCCGGATGAAGGCCCCGCGGAAGTGCCGCAATGGCCGCCGTGATGGCGCCGCTGACGCCGATCGAGAGATCGCCCTTGGTGGTGATCGACTTGGCCGAAGCCACCACCTTGTGGCCCTTCGCCTCGATCACCGCGGCGTCGGTATAGGTGCCGCCGGTATCGACGCCGATCAGATAGGTGGCGCTTGCCATGCTGTCGCTTTCTTCGTTTCCCGGAGGATCTTATCCCGCCGCGGCGGCCAGTGTCGCTGCCTCGGCAACGGCAATTGCCGTCATGTTGACGACGCCCCGGGACGTGACGGAACCGGTCAGGATGTGGGCCGGCCGGGCCGTCCCCAGCAGGATGGGGCCGACGGGGAGCGCCTCGCCGAAGACCTTGACGATCTGGTAGGCGACGTTGGCTGCGGAAAGATCCGGCATGACCAGGAGATTGGCCTCTCCCTTCAGCGTCGAGCCCGGCAGCTTGCGGTTGCGCACGGCCTCGATCAGCGCCGTATCCGCCTGCATCTCGCCGTCGATCTCGAGGCCGGGCGCGCGCTCATGCACAAGCTGCAGCGCCTGGCGCATCTTGAGCGACGACGGCGTATCGAAATCGCCAAAGTCGGAGTGCGCAACGAGCGCGATCTTGGGCGCGATGCCGAAGCGTTCGACGTGGCGCGCGCACATGACCACCGTGTCGGCGATGGCATCCGCCGAGGGATCGGCCTGCACGTGGGTATCTGCCAAGAAGACGATGCCGCGCGAGGTGATCATCAGGCTCATGGCCGCGAACTCGCGCACCCCCGGCGCCAGCCCGATGATGTTGCGGATGTGGCGCAGCTTGGCGCGGTAGCGGCCCTCCAGACCGCAGATCATGGCATCGGCCTCGCCGCGCCGCATGGCGATCGCCGCGATCACCGTGGTGGAGGTACGCACCATGGTGCGGGCGGCGTCCGGCGTGATGCCGCGCCGCCCGGCGACCTCGACCAGGGTTGCGACATAGTCGCGGTAGCGCGGATCGTCGTCCGGGTTGACGACCGGAAAGTCCGTACCCGGACGAATGGTGAGGCCGTAGCGCTTGATGCGGCTTTCGATGACTGCCGGGCGGCCGACGAGGATGGGAGAGGCGATACCCTCCTCGATCACCACCTGGGCGGCGCGCAGCACGCGCTCGTCCTCGCCGTCGGCATAGATCACACGGCCGGGCGACTTGCGGGCAGCCGCGAAGATCTGGCGCATGATGAAGCCGGAACGGAAGACGAAGCGCTGCAGGCTTTCGGCATAGGCGTCGATGTCGGCCAGCGGGCGCGTGGCGACACCGCTCTCCATCGCCGCACGCGCCACCGCCGGCGCCACCCGCAGGATGAGGCGCGGATCGAAGGGCGCCGGGATGAGCGAGTCCTTGCCATAGACGCGGGCCTCGCCGCCATAGGCGCGGGCCACGACGTCGGACGGTGTCTCGCGCGCCAGCTCGGCGATGGCGTTGACCGCAGCCCGCTTCATCGCCTCGTTGATGGTGGATGCGCCAACGTCCAGGGCGCCGCGGAAGATGTAGGGAAAGCACAGCACGTTATTGACCTGGTTCGGATAGTCCGAGCGGCCGGTGCAGATCATGGCGTCGGGGCGGATCGCGGTTGCCTCTTCCGGCATGATTTCCGGATTGGGATTGGCCAGCGCCAGGATCAGCGGGTCCGGCGCCATCGCCTTGACCATGTCGGGTTTCAGCACGCCCCCTGCCGAGAGGCCGAGGAAGATGTCGGCGCCGGCGATCACGTCGGCGAGCCTGCGCTTGTCGGTTTCCTGGGCAAAGGCGGCCTTCCAGCGGTCCATGAGCGCCTCGCGGCCCTTGTAGACGACGCCCTCGAGATCCGTGACCCAGATGTTCTCCCGCTTCGCGCCCAGGCTGACGAGCTGGTTGAGGCAAGCGAGTGCTGCGGCTCCGGCGCCGGAGGCCACGATCCTGACCTTCGCGATATCCTTCTTCGCGAGCCGCAGCGCATTGACGACGGCCGCGCCGACGATGACAGCCGTGCCGTGCTGATCGTCATGGAAGACCGGAATGGACATGCGCTGGCGCAGCCGCTCCTCGATCTCGAAGCACTCGGGCGCCTTGATGTCCTCGAGATTGATGCCGCCGAAGGTAGGCTCCAGCGCTGCCACGGTGTCGACGAAGCGGGTGACGTCGGACTCGGCCACTTCGATGTCGAAGACATCGATGTCGGCGAACTTCTTGAAGAGCACCGCCTTGCCCTCCATCACGGGCTTGGCGGCCAGCGGTCCGATATTGCCCAGCCCCAGGACAGCCGTGCCATTGGTGATGACGCCGACGAGATTGGCGCGGGCCGTGTATTTCGACACCAGCAGGGGATCCGCATGGATGGCCTCGGACACCGCCGCCACGCCTGGCGAATAGGCCAGCGCCATGTCGCGCTGATTGCCCAGCGGCTTGGTGGCGCGAATCTCCAGCTTTCCCGGCTTCGGTTCGGAATGATAGATGAGCGCGCCCGACTTCAGGTCGCTGGACATGTTGGACGACATCGAGAACTCCTTCAGCCCTGGGCAAAAGACCGTGATTTGCCGGAATTTGCAACAACCAGACGTGGACGGATTTCCGCACTGGACCTTGCAGCCAGCCGGGATAGAATGATACGAGATCGTGAGAAGCCATGCTTACGCCTTTGAAATCAGAAGTGCTGAAGGTGGACGACCTCGCGCATGAAGCGCGAAGGTTCCGCACCATCCTGTGGTCCTTCGAGCGCAATCTGGAGTTGCTGCTGAAGGACACGGGACTCGTTGCCAAGGTGGACCATGCAGCGCTCGCCGAGGCCTTTTCGCGCTGGCGCCAGGGTTTCGACCAGACCAAGCATCTGGCCGACATCGACCGGCACGACTTCGTGATCTTCGCGGCCGGGCTCATGCTCAAGGAACTGATCGCCACCAACCCGATCACCGCGGTGGGCGAGAAGACGGGCCCCCTGCCCGAACTCCCCGCCAAGATCGATCACCGTCTCAAGCGCTGGCCGGAGGGCTATGCCTATACCAGTTTCTGTCTCTCGGTCGCCGCCGCGGTGCTGAACGAGATGGGCGATGCCGAGCCGCAGGCGGCGCGTGCCGCCGACGATCCGCGTTTCTGGGATTCCTTCCGCGAGAACGTGGCCCAGGACCCGGCCGCGGCGGTGGCCTTCTTCGACATGGTCTGCGGACTCGAACCGAACTGGCAGTCGCCCGATGTGCCCTGGATGCGCCGGACATTTGCGGAGGGCTTCAGCCGCATCGCCACAGCCAAGACAGCGGAGCTTGATCGACCGGAAGGCTTGCGCAAAGATTGAGGCAGGTCAGGGAGGGCCGGAGCTTGGGGGCAACACGCATACTGATCGTCGACGATCATCCCCTGTTCCGCGAGGCCCTGAAGCAGGCGATAGCCGGCGGCGTCGCCAATGCCACCATCGCCCAGGCCGGATCGCTGGAATCCGCGCGTGCCGAACTCGACCGCCATGACAACACCGATCTCGTCCTGCTCGACCTGCGCATGCCGGGGGTCCAGGGCCTATCAGGCCTGATCTTCCTGCGGGCCCAGTACCCCAACGTGCCCGTGGTCATCGTGACCGCTTCCGAGGACCACGGCCTGGTGCAGAAGGCGCTCAATCTCGGCGCCTCGGGCTACATCCCGAAGTCCTCCAGCACAAGGCGCATGTGTCGGCGATCCTGCAGAAGCTCAACGTCTCGAGCCGCACCCAGGCGGTGATCGCCGCAGGCCGCATCGACGGCAGTACGGACCCCGGCTGATCACTCCGCGGCTTCGGTCCTGACCGCAACATGCGCCATGGCAGCGCGCAGCGCCGCCGGTTTCACCGGCTTGCGCAGGATGTGGATGTCGTGCGCCACCGCGCTGTCGGCCACGGCGGGCGAGCGGTCGGCGGTGATGAGCACGGCGGGAATGTGCTTGCGGGCCCGCTTGCGCAGGGCACGCACCACCGAGATCCCATCCTCGCGTACCAGATGATAGTCGGCGAGGATCATGTCGAGCTTGCCGCCGACGGCTTGCAGGGCCTTGACCGCTTCGGCCTGGCTGCGCGCCCGGTGAACGATGAAGCCCCAGCCGGTGAGCAGGGTTTCCATGCCGTCGAGGATGGCCTTCTCGTTGTCGATGACCAGAACGGTGACAGCATTGGGCAGGCCCGGTGTGCGGAGCGGCTGCGGCTTGGCTGCCGGAAGCCGGGGCAGGCCCACTGCGGCCACCGGCACCTCGATGGCAAAGCAGCTGCCGCGCTCGAGCGTCGAGCGGACCGTGACCGGCGCGTTCAGCACGCGGGCGATGCGCTCGACGATCGACAGGCCCAGCCCCAGCCCCGTCTGCTCATCGTCGCCATGCAGGCGCTGGAATTCCTGGAAGATCACGTCACGCTTGTCTGCCGGAATGCCGGGACCCGTGTCATGCACTTCGATCCGCAGTTTCGATCCCCGCCGGCGGCAGCCCATGAGCACTTCGCCCTGACGCGTATACTTGATGGCATTGGCCACCAGATTCTGCAGCACCCGGCGCAAGAGCTTGCGGTCGGTCTCGACGGTGAGCCCGCAGGGCATCACCTTGAGGCGCAGATTCTTCCGCGCGGCGGCCGGCGTAAACTCGAGCGCCAGGGCCTGCACCATCTCGTCGATGCGGAAGGGCGCCACATCCGGCTTCATGGCGCCGGCATCGAGGCGCGAGATATCCAACAGCGCGGAAAGAATGTCTTCCACCGCTTCAAGCGAGGCATCGACATTGCGGGCCAGGTCGGATTCCTCCGTCCGCCGCGTGCGCTCCACCAGGCTGGCCGCGAAGAGCCGGGCCGCGTTGAGCGGCTGCAGGATGTCATGGCTCGCCGCGGCCAGGAACTGGGTCTTCGACGTATTGGCGGCATCGGCTTCCGACTTCGCGACCGCCAGCGCCTTGTTGAGGCGGGTCAGTTCGGCAGTGCGTTCGGCAACGCGGCGCTCCAATGACTCGTTGGCGCGCTGCAGGGCATCGGCGGCCTCCACGCTTTCCGTGACATCGATGAAGGTGACGACCACGCCGCCATCCGGCATCGAGCTTGACCGGATTTCCAGCACCTTGCCGGTGTCGGTCATCCGTTCGCGGAACAGGTCATGGGTGTCCATCAGCTTGCGGAGGCGGTCGACGCTCCGTTCCTGGCGGCTGTCGGTGCGGGCAAGGAAGGCCGGGACGATCTCGGCCATGGGCGCGCCGACGCGGGTCATCTCGCTGCTCAGCGAGAGATAATCCTGGAACTGGCTGTTCCAGCAGATCAGCGCCATGTCCCTGTCGAAAACGGCGATGGCCTGGCCCACATTGTCGATGGCCGACTGCAGGACATCGCGGTTGTACTGGATGGCGGCAGAAGCATCGTCGAGCAGCCGCATGGCGCCGCGCGCGTGGGTGGAATGGCGCTCCAGCATGAGCGCGATCACCAGTCGCGCGGATGACACCCCGACGGCGCTGGCGAGCAGATGCTCGGCAAAGCGGAAGAGCCGGATATCGGCCTCCTGTCCGACCACGTTGCCGCCGCCGCGCTGGGCGAAGTACTCGGCGAAGGCGGCGCGCGACCGTGCCGGGCCGATGTAGCGGGCGACCGTCGCCTCAAGGCGCTCGGCGGAGACGGTGGTTCGCCATAGCCGGAATCCCGCTCCCGGGCCGGGGATCTCGCGCGACACGAAGCTTGCCGCCTGCATGCGCTCGATGGCAGTGGGCAGGCGCATGAGCGAGACCACCACATAGGTGGAAATGTTGACGATCATGCTCCACAGCACGCCGTGGGTGACCGGATCGAATTCCATGAAGAAAAGCATGCGCGGCCTGAGCACCGCGAGGCCCAGGGGGCCATCGTCGACGAAACCGCGGCCGATCCAGCCGGCATCGACGAAGGACGGCAGCAGGAGCGTGTAGAGCCAGACGGTAGATCCGGCGGCGATGCCGGCCATGGCGCCCCGCGCCGTGCCGCGCCGCCACAGAAGTCCGCCGAAGAAGGCCGGGGCGAGCTGTGCAATGGCAGCAAAGGAGATAAGGCCCACCTGCGCCAGCGCCGCCGAGGAGCCGATCATCCGGTAGTAGCCGTAGGCGAGTGTAAGCACCAGCACGATGGCCCAGCGCCGGATGAGCACCAGGCGTTCGCCCATGTCGTTGTGAATTGCGACGCGTTCCTGATCCCTTTGGCGCAGCAGAAGCGGCACCACGAGATTGTTGCAGACCATGATCGACAACGCGATGCATTCCACGATCACCATGGCGGTGGAGGCGGACAGTCCGCCGATGAAGGCGATCATGGTGAAGATCTGGCTGCCGGCATTGACCGGCAGCGCCAGCACGAAGGTGTCGGGATCCGAGCCGGGCGGCATGACCAGCAGGCCGGCGACGTCGAGGCCCTGCGAGAACAGGCCTTCGACCTGCGGCGCGGCGGCGATTCGCGCGAAGAAGCTGCCCCAGCCGCCCATGATGCCGTTCACCACGAAGAACCCGACCAGCAGGAAGGCGACCAGCTTCACGATCGATTCGACAGCGATGGCCAGGATCATGCCGTCCTGGTGCTCGGTTGTATCGATGTGGCGGGTGCCGAAGAGGATGGCGAAAATACCCATGGTGACGGCCACCATGATCGACAGGCCATCGATGCCTGAGGCCGAGGCGGGCAGCCCGGTCTGCCAGAGCGGCGCGAAATTGATCACCTGCAGCGAGGTCGAGACGGCCTTCAGCTGGATCGAGATATAGGGCACGATTCCGATGACGGCGATGACCGCGACCAAGGCGCCCAGGGCCTCGCTCTTGCCGTAGCGCGCCGAGATGAAGTCGGCGATGGATGCAATGTTATGCCGCTTCGAGATGGCGGCAATGGCCTCGATGAGGCGCCACCCGAAGACGAAGACCAGGATCGGCCCCAGGTAGATGGGGATGAAGTCCAGCCCGGTGCGCGCCGCGATGCCGACGCTGCCGAAATAGGTCCAGGACGTGCAGTAGACGCCCAGCGACAGGGCGTAGATCAGGGGCCTTCCGCCGCGCGGCCGGCGGCGCGGCTGCGAGTCGCCCCAGGTGGCGACGGCAAACAGGAGGCCGAGGTAGCCGAGGCCGACGAGCAGGATCGTC
>JAPLOT010000112.1 GCA_026400595.1 Alphaproteobacteria bacterium
GGTGAGGCTGAGTTCGGACGCGTACTTGCGGTAATAGGTCTGGGCCGCCTTCTCGATGCCGGTCGCGCCGGCGCCATAATAGACCCGGTTCAGATAGAGCTGCAGGATCTCGTCCTTGCTGTACTGCGTTTCCAGCCAGACGGCGAGGACCGCCTCCTGCAGCTTGCGCTCCAGCGTGCGGGCCGGCGACAGGAACAGGTTCTTGGCCAGTTGCTGGGTGAGAGTCGAGCCGCCCTGCACCAGGCGGCCTGAGGCCAGATTGGTGAAGATGGCGCGGCCAAGGCCAATGGGATCGACCCCGAAATGGCTGCGGAAACGGCGATCCTCGATGGCGATCAGCGCATTTGGCACATAGTCGGGAAGATCGGCGAGGCGGGCCTCGTCGCCGCGGAAGGCGCCCTGCTCGGCCAGCATGGTGCCGTCGGCGGCCAGGATCATCAGCCCGGGCTCGCGCTCCGGGATGGTCAGAACGCCATTCTGGCTGAGCGTCAGCCAGATATAGCCGAAGAGGGCCGCCAGGCCGAAGGCGCCCCACAGCGCCGCAACGAAGCTGAAGCGCAGCAGGAAACCCATGAGCGACCGGCGGCGCCGGCGCGGCGGCGAAGACGCGGCGCGCGGAGACGGCTGGCGCTCAGCCTTGCGGCCCTGGACCAGGCGCGGCTCGACGCGCTCGGTCCTGCGGCGTTTCCTCTTTGCGCCAAACAATCCCATACCACTCCATGGCCCCAGGGATCTGGGTATCAACCGGAGCTTTACGATTGATGAAGCCCGCCGCCCCCGGCGACGTGGTCAGGCATGGCGCGCAATGATGGTGCAAAGATGACTGGCCGTTCCGTCTACATCACGGCGCCGACCTGCCAGGGCACGTATTCGTTGTCGCCATAGCCCAGCTCCTCGGACTTGCTGCGCTGGCCAGAGGCCACTTTCAGCATCATCTCGAAGATTTCGCGGCCCTTGTCCTGGATCGAGACGCCGTCGAGGATGTCGCCGCAGTTGATGTCCATGTCATCCTTCATGCGGTTGTAGGTGTCGCTGTTGGTGGCGAGCTTGATCGAAGGCACCGGCTTGCAGCCATAGGCCGAGCCGCGGCCGGTGGTGAAGCAAATGAGATTGGCGCCGCCCGCCACCTGGCCGGTGGCCGAGACCGGGTCATAGCCCGGCGTGTCCATGAAGACGAAGCCCTTGCCGGTGACCGGTTCGGCATAGTTGTAGACGTGGCGCAGCGTGGTGGTGCCGCCCTTGGCGGCCGCACCCAGCGACTTCTCGAGGATGGTGGTGAGCCCGCCCAGCTTGTTGCCTGGTGAGGGATTGTTGTTCATCTCCATGAGATTGCGCTTGGTATAGTCTTCCCACCACTTGATGATGCCGACGAGCTTCTCGCCCACCGCGCGGTTGGCGGCACGGCGGGTGAGGAGATGTTCGGCGCCATAGATCTCCGGCGTTTCCGAGAGGATGCCGGTGCCGCCGTTGCGCACCAGGATGTCCACGGCCGCACCCAGCGCGGGGTTGGCGGTGATGCCGGAATAGCCATCGGAGCCGCCGCATTGCAGGGCCACCACGAGTTCCGAGGCATGGCAGGTCTCGCGCTTCACGGTGTTCACATGCGGCAGCATCTCGCGCACCGCGGCCACGCCCGCGGCCACCGTCTTGCGGGTACCGCCGGTTTCCTGGATCGTCATGGTCCGGAAGGTTTCGCTTTCCGTCACGTTGTAGGCTTCCTTGAAGCGCGGAATCTGGAAGCCCTCGCAGCCGAGGCCCACCATGAGTACGCCGCCCATGTTGGGATTGGTGGCATAACCCCAGGCCGTGCGCTTGAGGATGTCGAAGATGGCGCCGCGGAAATCCACTACGCAGCCATTGTCCATCTTCAGCGCCACGATGCC
>JAPLOT010000113.1 GCA_026400595.1 Alphaproteobacteria bacterium
TGGCCCACGGCCGACTGTTCGGCCACGGTACCGCCGGCGATGCTCTTGGCGCGCAGGTCGGCGATGTCGCGGAACAGCTTGTCCTCGTGAGCGGCATAGCCCTTCACCGTCTCGATCAGATTGGGAATGAGATCGGCACGGCGCTTCAGCTGCACATCGATGCCGCTCCAGCCCTCGGAGACGAGGTTCTTCAGCTTCACCAGCGCATTGTAGGCATAGACGAGGTAACCGATCACCGCCGCGATCAGCGCCAGAATTCCATAGCCGAACATGCGAGTCACTCCCCTGTTGACGCGGCGATTATCGCGGCAGCGGATGACGCAATCAAGCGGATGTTGTCAGCCAAGCGCAAAGGGCCGGTCGTGGTGCAGCGACGGGATGCGGCTGCGCGTCTGTGCGACCATCGCCAGGTCGATCTCGGCAAGGATGATGCCTTCTTCGGTTCCGCCATCGGCCAGAACGCGCCCCCAGGGATCGACGATCAGCGAATGGCCATAGCACTGGCTGCCGTCCGTCAGCGTGCCGTACTGGCAGGGCGCAATCACATAGGCGCCGTTCTCGATGGCGCGGGCCCGCTGCAGCACATGCCAATGCGCCTCGCCCGTCATGCGGGTGAAGGCCGCCGGCGTCGCCAGCATCTCCGCGCCAGCCTGCGCATAGGCGCGGTAGAGCGCGGCAAAGCGCAGGTCATAGCAGATCGAAAGACCAATTCTGCCTTCGGCGCAGGGTGCGATCACCGCCGTGTCGCCGGGCGCGATGGTGGCCGATTCGCGATAGACCTTGCCCGGCCCGAGATCGACGTCGAACATGTGGATCTTGTCGTAGCGCGCGGCGATGCCGCCATCGGGCTTCAGCATGTAGGAGCGGTTGTTGATGCGTCCGTCGGCGGCGCGCACGCCGATCGAGCCGATGAGCAGCCAGATGCCGAGTTCGCTGGCAAGCGCAGCCATAGCGGGAAGCACGGGATGGTCCTTCTCTTCGGGCGCCACCGGATAGAGCAGCCCGTCGCGTGTATCGAGGCCGGCGCAATACTCCGGCGTGGCGACGAAGCCCGCGCCCTGTGCCGCAGCGTCGCGGATCAGCCGGGCGAGGACGGCAATGTCATGCGCCACATCGGGCGTGGCGGAATTCTGGATACAGGCGGCGCGAAAGCTCATCGCCGCAGTCTAGCCTTGGCTGGCGCAGCTTGGCCAGACGCTTCCGGCATGTCGAGGAAGGAGCGGATGACATGCAGGCCGGCACGGGACTTCAGGCAGATGAGCCATTCCGACATGACCGCCGGCCAGTCCGATATGGCAAGGCTACGCAGCCGCGAATCGGTGGAAAGCTCGCCCTCCGACATGATCGCGACTCCCAGGCCCTCAGCCACCGCTTCGCGCACCGCCTCGCGGCCCTCGATCTCGATGATGCCGGCGGGCTTCAGGCCGCGGCGGCGCAGCTCGTCGGTCAGCAGCCGGCGCGTGGCCGACCCTTCCTCGCGCAGGATCATCGGCCGGTTCATGAGGGCATCGAGCGTGATGCGCACGGCCTTTTCGCCCTGCCCCGGCACCACGGCCACCAGCCGGTCCTCGCGCAGGCGGCGGAGCACGAAGCGATCATCGGAGGGACGATCGGCCACGATTGCCACGTCGATCGCAAAGGCCTCCAGCCGGGCCAGCAGATCGGCCGAATTGCCGGTGACCAGGCGCACCGCGATCCCGGGGAAAGCCGCACGGAAACGGGCGACGCGGGGCAGGATATGGACCGCTGCATCGGCACCGATGGTCAGCTGGCCTTCCTCGAGCGTCCGGGCTCGCGACAGCAGGTCCCGGGCCTCGGTCTCCGCCTCGAAGAGCCGTTCGGCTATGGCGAGCAGGCTGCGGCCCATGGCGGTCAGAACGACTCCGGACGTCCCGCGGTTGAACAGCTGGACACCGTAGCTTTCCTCCAGCTTGCGGACATGGTCGGACACCGCGGGCTGTGTCAGCGACAGGTGCTCCGCGGCGCGCGAGAACCCGCCATGGATGGCGACCGCGTGAAAGGCCTTGAGCTGAGCGTGACGCATATCTGTAAAACTTATGACTTATATAAGAACATACGATTTGACTGATAGCCGTCAAGCCCTCATGCATCGGCCCGCACACAGGAGTTACCGATGGACCGCGCCAGTACCCGCTACAATGGCCCCGAAGGCCAGGAGGACATGCCCTATCTCCTCACCCCCGGGCCGCTCACCACCTCGCGCAGCGTGAAGGCCACCATGCTGGCCGACTGGGGGTCGCGCGATGTCGAGTTCCGCAAGGTCGTGGCCGATATCCGCAAGGGCCTCCTCGCCATGGCCGGCTGCGATGCTTCCTATGAATGCGTGATCATGCAGGGCTCCGGCACCTTCGCCATCGAGGCGGCCCTCGGCTGCTTCTGTCCGGCCGGCGCCGGCAGGACGCTGGTGGTCGCCAATGGCGCCTATGGCGACCGTGCCGCCAGGATCCTTGAACGCATCGGCCGTCACGTCAGCAAGATCGACAAGGGTGACAGCGCCGCCCCGACAGTGGAGGAAGTGGCCGCAGCCCTCGATGCCGATGCCGCCATCACCCATGTCTGGATGATCCACTGCGAGACCACTTCGGGCATCGTCAATCCGATCCAGGACATGGCCAAGATGGTCAAGGGCCGCAAGCGCGTCTTCATGGTCGACGCCATGTCGTCCTTCGGCGCGCTGCCGCTCGACATGATGGACGGCCTTGACGTGATGGTCTCGTCTTCGAACAAATGCATCGAGGGCGTGCCCGGCTTCTCCTATGTGCTGGTCAAGCGCGACATGCTCGAGGGCAGCAAGGGCCGCTGCCATTCGGTGGTGCTGGATCTCTACGAGCAGTGGAAAGGGCTTGAAGCAAATGGCCAGTTCCGCTTCACACCACCCACCCATGCGCTGGTCGCCTTCCATCAGGCCATGCGCGAACATGCCGAGGAGGGCGGCGTTGCCGCCCGCGGCGAACGCTATCGCCGCAATGCACAGCAGCTGATCAAGGGCATGCGCGACATGGGCTTCACCACCCTGCTCTCCGACAACCAGGCTGGCCCCATCATCCAGACCTTTCTCACCCCGCGCGATCCCAACTTCGACTTCGAGCACTTCTACGAAGCGCTGCGCAGCCGCGGCTTCGCCATCTATCCCGGCAAGCTGACGCGGCGGCCCAGCTTCCGGATCGGCACCATCGGCAAGGTCGACGACCGCGTGATGGCCGGCGTGCTCAAGGCCATCCGCGACGTGCTGGCCGAGATGAAGGTCACCGATCTCTCCCCGCTCGAGGCATGACGATGAAGACCGTTTCGGTGAATGGCCGCGACTATCACTGGCCGAAGGCACCGCTCGTCGTGATCTGCTGCGACGGCAGCGAACCCGACTACATGGAGGTGGCCATGAAGGCCGGCCTCATGCCCAACCTCAAGCGCATCATCGCCAAGGGCGAGAACCTGCGCGGCCATTCGGCCATACCCAGCTTCACCAATCCCAACAACCTCTCGATCGTTACCGGGCGCCCGCCCGCCGTGCACGGCATCTGCGGCAACTACCTCATCGACCCGGCCACCGGCCAGGAGACGATGATGAACGATCCGAAATGGCTTCGCGCGCCCACCATCTTCGAGGCCTTCCAGAAGGCCGGCGCCAGGGTGGCAGTGGTGACGGCCAAGGACAAGCTCCGCCTGCTGCTCGGCAAGGGTCTCGTCTTCGACGGCACGGCGGTGTCTTTCTCCTCCGAGAAGGCCGACAAGGCGACACTCAAGGACAACGGCATCGAAAACCCCTGCGCGCTGGTGGGCATGGCCGTGCCGGATGTCTACTCGGCCGAACTCTCGGAGTTCGTCTTCGCGGCCGGCGTGAAGCTGCTGGCCAGCATGCGGCCCGACCTCATGTATCTGTCGACCACCGACTATGTGCAACACAAGTATGCGCCGGGGTCGGACGGCGCCAACCGCTTCTATGCCATGATGGACCGCTATCTCGGCGAACTCGACTCCGGCGGCGCCACCATCGTCATCGTTGCCGACCATGGCATGAAGGACAAGCACCTGGCGGACGGCGCGCCCGACGTGATCTATCTGCAGGACCTGCTTGACGCGCGCTTCGGCAAGGGCACGACCAAGGTGATCCTGCCGATCACCGATCCCTATGTGGTCCATCACGGCGCGCTCGGGTCCTTCGCAACGGTCTATGCCTATGGGCCTGCGATTTCCGATGTCATGACCTGGATCGCCCACCAGCCCGGCATCGACGTGGTGCTGAACAAGACGGATGGCTGCGCCCGTTTCGAACTGCCGGAAGATCGCATGGGCGACATCATCGTGATCTCGGGTGGCCCCACCGGCTCGAAGGTGATCGGCACCTCGCGCGACAAGCATGATCTTTCCGGACTGAACGAGCCGCTGCGCTCGCATGGCGGACTGACCGAGCAGGAGATCCCGGTGATCAGCAACCGCAAGCTGAAGAATCTGCCCGCGCAGCTGCGGAACTTCGATGCCTTCGCCATCGGCTGCAACAACATCGTGGAGAGCTGAGATGAACATGACCACGGCCAAGCGCCCTGTGATCAGGGAAGCCATGCGCATCGGCGGGCGAAAGGTGACGACCGACGACGTGGTGCCGGTGCACTATCCCTACACCAACGAGGTGATCGGCACGGTGCCCGCCGGCCGCGCCGAGCACGCGGCCGAGGCCTTCGCCATCGCAGCGGCCTACAAGCCCAGGCTCACGCGCTACGAGCGCCAGCAGATCCTGTTCCGCGCCGCCGAGCTGATCCGCAGCCGCCGCGACCAGCTCTCCGACCTCATCACGCTGGAGCTGGGCCTGTCCAAGAAGGACTCGCTCTACGAGGTCGGCCGCGCCTATGACGTCTATTCCCTGGCCGGACAATTGGCCATTCTCGACGACGGGCAGATCTTCTCATGCGATCTCACCCAGCATGGCAAGCCGAGCAAGATCTTCACCAAGCGAGAGACTGTGTGCGTGATCTCGGCGATCACCCCGTTCAACCATCCGCTCAACATGGTCTCGCACAAGGTGGCGCCGGCGATCGCCACCAACAACTGCGTGGTCTGCAAGC
>JAPLOT010000520.1 GCA_026400595.1 Alphaproteobacteria bacterium
GACCGGCCTGCCCTGGGGACACGACTTCGGCGACGGTCTCCTGCGCCATCCGGTGCAGCTCTATGAGTCCTTCACCATGCTGGCCTTCCTCGTCGTGGCACTGGTGCTGATCGGACGCCGCAATCCCTTCTTCATGCGCAACGGCTTCTATCTTCTGGTGCTGGTCTATGCCGGGCAGCGCTTCGTCTGGGAGTTTCTCAAGCCCTATGGCGCCGCCATCGGGCCCTTCAATCTGTTCCATTTGATTTGCGCCGGGCTCGTGATCTACGCTGTCATCATGATGCGGGGGCAGGGGAGGGAGACATGACACGCGCCGATTTCTGGTGCCGGGTCGTCGGCTGGTTGCAGATTGCCGGCGGCCTCCTGCTGGCCATCATCGTCCTGTTCCTGTGGGACTTCGTCCTGTCGCTCTTCATGATCGACAGCATCCCGCCGCTGACGTTCCTGGTCTGGGTCTTCGTTCTCATCATGGCTGTCCCCATGCTGCTCGCGGGCCTCTTCACCGTGCTCTACGCCAATGCGGTGGAGCAGGCGCAGGAGGGGTTGCGCGGCCAGTCCAAGGCCTTGCTCCGCATCGTGACGGCGCTGTCCGGCCTCTGGGCCGCCGGCGTGGTGGGCTTCGCGGGACTGACCGTGCCGCCATTGGGCCTCTTCACCATCCTGGCCCTCATCACCACGATCATCGCCATCATGGGCCCCGACTGGACGGCAGATCTCTTCGGGCGCAAGGAGTCGACCGCATGAATGCGCCCATCCGCAAGGTCGCTCCCTATGTCTTCTACGGCCAGACCACATCCATGTGCGACGACTGCATGGCCCTGGTGCCGGCCAAG
Source organism: Alphaproteobacteria bacterium (assembly GCA_026400595.1). Taxonomy (GTDB): domain Bacteria; phylum Pseudomonadota; class Alphaproteobacteria; order Rhizobiales; family Aestuariivirgaceae; genus Aestuariivirga. Next base: position 834 of record JAPLOT010000520.1, read on the forward strand.
ATCATCATCGAAGACTCGCATGTCTATTACCTCAAGCGCTGCAAGGCGCATGGCGTTCAGAAGGCGCTCGTCTCCACCGACGCGGCCTACTACAAGCTCTGCCACGACTATCTGAAGCCGGGCGACCGCCCGCTCGCGCCTCAAACCCGCACCGAACTGGGCTGCCCCTATGACTGCGGCCTGTGCCCGGACCATGAGCAGCATTCCTGTCTGGCGCTCATCGACGTCAACGAGGCCTGCAACCTCACATGCCCCGTCTGCTTTGCCGACAGTTCGGTGCAGAAGACGGCGCATCGCCCGCTGGCCGAGATCGAGCGCATGATGGATGCGCTGGTCGCCAGCGAGGGCGAACCCGACCTTCTGCAGCTCTCAGGCGGCGAACCCACCATCCACCCGCAGATCCTCGACATCATCGCGGCGGCCAAGCGGCGGCCCATCCGCCACATCATGCTGAACACCAACGGCATCCGCATTGCCCAGGACCCGGATTTCGTGAAGCGGCTGGCGGCGTTCAAGCCGGGCTTCGAGGTCTATCTCCAGTTCGATTCGCTGCGTGCCTCCGTCCACAGGAACCTGCGCGGTGCCGACCTCACCCGGATTCGCAGGGAAGCGCTGGAAGCCCTTGAAAGAGAATCGATTTCCACCACCCTGGTGGTGGTGGTCAAGCGCGACCAGAACGACGACGAGCTGGGCGAGATCATCGACTTTGCCCTGCAATGGAAGTGCGTGCGGGGCATCACCTTCCAGCCCATCCAGGACGCCGGCCGCAACGAGGGCTTTGACCCAGCGCGCGACCGCTTCGTGCTCTCCGACATCCGCCGCCGGATCATCGCGGCGAAGACGCCCTTCGGCGCCGGGGACATCATCCCGCTGCCCTGCAATCCGGAATCGATCGCCATCGGCTATGCGCTGCGCAGCGGCAGCAAGATCGCGCCCATCACGTCCTTTTTTCCCAAGGACATGCTGGTGGAGGCGCTGCCTAACGCGATCACCTTCGAAAAGTACCCGGACCTGCACAAGCAGATCCTGAACTTCTTCTCGCTCTCGACGGCCGAATGCAACAATCCCGAAAAGCTCGATGCGCTGCTCTGCTGCCTGCCGCAGATCCCGGTGCCCGAGGGCATGGGCTACGAGAACATCTTCCGCATCGCCATCGTCGAGTTCATGGACCGGCACAATTTCTGCATCAGCCGGGTGAAGCGCTCCTGCATCCACTTCGTGGCGCCCAGCGGCCAGATCATTCCCTTCGAGACCTACAACATGTTCTACCGCGATGACGCGGCGCGGCGGCGCATGGCCGTGTCGATGGGGCAGGGATGAAGGTCCTGCTCAGCATACTCTGCGGACTGATCGCGCTGTTCGCCGGCGGCTGCACGCTGCTGGCCATGAACGGCGCCGGGCTCTCGGGCGTGCTGGCCACCGGTCCCCTGATGTTGATCCCCGCCGCCGTCGCGATCCTCAATGTCATGGTGCTGGCCGCGCTCTGGGGCTTCGCCAGGCCGAACCGCGGCATACTCGTCACCTTGCTGGTGCTCGACGTTCTCGTGGTCCTCGCGCTCTTGGCGACATGGGCGTCGCTGGGCGGCGGCGACAGGGACATGAACATCCTCGCGGTCCTGCTGATCGGCGGCTTCGCGGCCAAGGGCCTCCTCACCGGCCTCTATCTGCGGTCGGTCTGACATGCACGTCGTCGCCATCATCTTCGGTCTCCTTCTGCTCGTCTTTGGCGGGGGCTGCACGGTGTTGATCGTGGGTGGCGGATTGCTGTCGGATCCGGCTGCGCTGTTCGCCGACATCCCGCTCTTGATCACCATCCTCGTGCCCTTCGGCATCCTGCCGGCCATCGGCGGATGGTTCCTGTTCCGCTGGGGCCTGAAGACCGACCGCGCGAAGCGCAGGGCGCCCGACAAGACGGGGGAGGCCTGACATGCATGTGCTCGCGGTGATCGCCGGCCTGCTGCTGCTGATCTTTGCCGGCGGCTGCACGATCTGGTCGGTCTCCGATGGCCATTTCTCGACTCTCGAGTCTGTGCCCTGGGGGCTGGTGTTCGTTGCCATCTTCGGGGCATTGCCGGCCTTCGTCGGCTGGAGGCTCTTCAGATACGGCATGAGCTTCAGCCGGAGTGACGTGCCGTCGAATCCAGACGGTGAACCCTGACATGGCAATTCTCTTTGTCCTCATGCTGGTTGCGCTCGTGGCTGTGATCTTCGTCATCCTCGAGCGGAGGGAGAGGCGGCGGGTGGCGGCGGGCGAGACGCGCCTCTCGGCCCTGCGCCTGGTCTTCGGCGCGGCCGCGGCCCTGCTGATGCTCTTCGCCGGCGGCTGCTCGCTCCTCTTCCTGATGAATCAGGACGGCGAGTATGTGACCGTTGGATCGGTTGCGATCGTCGGGCTTCAGGGGCTCGCCGTCGGCGCGCTGGTCTGGTGGCTGGCGATGCGCCGAAAGCCGGGCTAAGGAACGTCAGGGGACAGAATCACGCGGGGCTGGGGCATGGCCGATCTCTTCACCATCGAGAACCTGATGACGCTCCTTGTGCTGACCGCGCTGGAAACCGTGCTCGGCTTCGACAACCTCCTCTACATTTCCATCGAAGCCAAGAAGGTGGCGCCCGAGAACCAGAAGCGGGTCCGCCAGCTCGGCATGATCTTCGCCATCGGCATGCGCATCGTGCTGCTCTTCGTGGTGCTCATGCTGATCGAGGCCTTCCAGGGCCCGCTCTTCAGTCTCGAGATTCCCTTTCTGCAGGCCAACTTCACGGGTCACAGCCTCATCGTGCTGGCGGGCGGCGCCTTCCTGATCCACACCGCACTCAAGGAAATCTTCCACATGCTGGTGGTGCACGACCTCGGCGAAGGCGAAGACAGGGGGCCTTCGCGCTCCACCGTCGGCCGCGCGCTGTTCTGGATAATGGTGATGAACATCGTGTTTTCCTTCGATACGGTGCTGTCGGCGGTGGCGCTCACCCACAACTTCATCGTGATGACGGCGGCGATCATACTGTCGGGCATCCTGATGGTTGTTCTGTCCGAGCACGTCGCCAGTTTCCTGCAGAAGAACCGCATGTACGAGGTGCTGGGCCTCTTCGTGCTGCTGCTGGTGGGCGTCATGCTGCTGGCCGAGGGCGGCCACCTCGCGCATCTTGCCTTCTTCGGCTACCCGGTCGAGCCCATGGCCAAGAGCACCTTCTACTTCGTGGTCGGCGCGCTGCTGATCGTCGACATCGTCCAGGGCCGTTACCAGAAGAAGATCCTGCTGGAAGAGCGGCAGCCGAAGCGGTCCGCTCACTAGGGACCGTCAGCCTGGCCTGCGGCAGGCGGCCGCAAGCCGATCGGCGAACGGCTGCAGGTCGCTGTCGTCACGCGGCGATCGGCGCCGCGTCCCGGCCTCCCGCGATCATTGCCCTCGTCTCGCGCCTCGGCTAGAAGCTGCCCCGACGATTTCCGCAGTTCGCAAGGAACAGCTTACGCACATGGCGCGCCAGTTCATCTATCACATGCAGGGCCTGTCCAAG
>JAPLOT010000430.1 GCA_026400595.1 Alphaproteobacteria bacterium
TTGACCGCCCGTTTGAGACGTGGCTGCGCTGCCCTTAGAATGAACCATGGTCATCGATGATTGTAACGCTGCTGAACTACGCTGTGCCCCTCTTCGCAGGCTTCTTCGGATTGCTGATCCTCTGCATCGAGTTTGGGCGAAAGATCGGTCAGCACTGGGCCAAGAGAGACCTCGAGAAGGAGCGGCCCGGCGCGGCGGCCATCGAAGGCGCCGTTTTCGCGCTCCTGGGCCTCCTGATTGCCTTCACTTTCTCGGGGGCCGCCGCTCGTTTCGATGAGCGGCGCGACCTTACTGTTCAGGAGGCCAACGCGATTGGGACGGCCTATCTCCGCGTCGATCTTGTCCCTGGCGACCTGCAGGGAGCGCTGAGGGATGCATTTCGACGGTATCTCGACTCGCGCGTCACCACCTATGAGAACCTATCGACGGTGGAGGACTTCTAGGCGTCCTTCGCGAAGTCAGCCGATATTCAGGCGGAAATCTGGGCGCTTGCCGTCGCCGCCTGCCGACGGCCCGATGTGGCACCTGGAGTGACAGTCATACTGCTTCCTGCGGTCAACGACATGATCGACATCACGACCACGCGCGCCATGGCGATGCAGAAGCATCCGCCCGCGATCGTCTTCCTCATGCTCTTCGGCCTGGCGCTGATCTGCGCCGTGATGGCAGGTTACGGCATGCGCAATGCCAGCTCCCGCAACTGGATCCACATTCTGGTCTTCTCCCCAATCATTGCGGCAACGCTTTACGTGATGGTCGACCTCGAGTATCCGCGACTGGGCTTCATCCGGATAGGTGATTTCGAGAAGGTTCTCCACAACGTGATCAAGTAGCTTCGTTCTGCCAGCGATTTCGTGTCCTGGCTCTTCTCCGACGCCTCTGCCGGAGCGTGTGGGGAGGGCCGTCATGCAACCGAGCGGTCCAGGGGAGCAGCCGATGGTGAGCCCGAAGGGCTACCTGCAATGCTCATCATACCTATTGTTCATAATGAAGAAAGCGGGTGCTAACCGGAACATCGCGCCGTCCCGCCGTGCACCCGCCAAGTTCTCTCCATGCAACGCAAGCAGTACAGGGTAACAGAACAACCGCCCGCGTGGGCCGCACAGTGGTAACCAGCATGCAGCCCGGAGCAAGCTGACCAGAGTTCATGAAGGCTGTCCAGCGTCATGCGGTTGTCGAGTATGGTCTTGGGTAGAGCGTGCGACCAAACATACGAACAGTTGGGCTACGCAGTGCAGCACCACTCTTACCACCCTCGCTTCTGAGGCGAGCAGTGGCCTATAGTGTTCATGGTTTCACCCTTGCCCGAGGGTGGGCGTTCAGAGTGTTGTTCTCGCGGCCTAAAAGCAGGAAAATGCCGTATGAGCGGATTCTTCGGCTGGCTGAATGACCAATTGTTGCGGATGGAATGGCTGTCGGACTTGGTGGCGTACCTTCTGGCAGCCACAGGACTTGACGTCGCCACACCCATCGGCAGCAGCATCCATTTCTTTGTTTATGACGTCATCAAGATCTTCATCCTGCTGTCGGTGCTCATCTTCGCGATCTCCTGGGTCCAGAGCTACTTCCCGCCGGAACGAACCCGCCGCATCCTTGGCGGATACTCCGGCATCGGTGCAAACATCGTCGGAGCGCTTCTGGGAACGCTCACGCCGTTCTGTTCCTGTTCATCCATTCCGCTTTTTATAGGTTTCACGGCGGCCGGGCTGCCGCTCGGAGTGACGTTCTCATTCCTGATCTCGTCTCCCCTGGTCGATCTCGCCTCGATGATCCTCATCGCCTCGATATTCAGTTGGCCGATCGCTTTGACCTATATCGGCGTTGGGCTGGTGCTTGCTGTGGCAGGAGGCACCCTCATCGGCAAGGCTGGGATGGAAAATCAGGTGGAGAGTTTTGTGTACACCGTGCCGGTCCATGACGGCGAAGCAGCCTTGTCTCGGGCGGAACGGTTCCGCTACGCCAGGGATCAGGTGACAGAGATCATCCATCGTGTTTGGCCTTATATCCTTGTCGGGGTGGGCGTTGGCGCTTTGATTCATAACTGGATTCCCGAGACTACGATCACCGCCCTTCTGGGACAGGACAAGTGGTGGTCCGTTCTGGTGGCGACTGTCGTGGGTATACCGATGTATGCCGACATCTTCGGAACTTTGCCCATTGCCGAGGCTCTAGTGGGCAAGGGCGTCGGGCTGGGGACGGTTTTGGCTTTCATGATGGCTGTTACGGCGCTTTCACTGCCTTCGATCATCATGCTCAAACGCGTGATCAAGATGCCGCTTCTGATCCTGTTTCTGGGGATTGTGACAACAGGCATCATCGTGATCGGATACATCTTCAACAGCATCACTCATTTGTTCTGAAGAGGAGACACAGACGATGATCATCAAGATACTTGGCTCTGGTTGCAAGAAATGCGTCACGTTGGGAGAGAACGCCTTGGCCGCGGCCAAGGCAGCCGGCAAAAAAGCTGAGATCGTCGAGGTGACGGATTTTGCACAGATCGCCGGCTATGGCGTGATGTCCACGCCGGGGTTGGTGATCGACGAGAAGCTCTTGTCCTCGGGCAAGGTTCTGACAGTACAGGAAATCGAGAGGCTTCTGTAAATGGAATTCAGCGTCACCGCCCCCCAGATCGGTGCCCTTTGCAACATGGCCTTGGATGGCCGCAGCCGGAGCGGCGGCTGAAAGCCCCTCATCGCGACGAGCTTAAAGCAGATCGCCTTCAACTGGACATTCCGGTCATTTTGCCGAACTTGCCGGATGAAGCCGATGCCTGCGTCGAACTTCTGGTGGACGAATTGGAGGACCGTGATGGGATCGACTGGGTCCACGTGTTTCCGGCGTCTGGCGACCAGCCCGCGAAGCTCTGCATTCACTACCACCTTGAAGTTCTCAGCCTCGAATGGATCAAGGAGATTGCAGCGGGCGCTGGCGCCCATCCACGTATCGTCATAGACCTTGGCTTGATCCCACTTTATCGCGACAGAAGGCACTGACACGCCGGACGAATAGCTGCTCAACACCGGTCTCATCCGAAGGCCGTGTCGAGCAGCATCATAACAGCGAAGCCTGCCATCAGACCGAATGTTGCCGCGCGCTGCGATCCGTGCCGGTGGGTCTCCGGTATGATCTCGTGGCTGATCACGTAGACCATGGCGCCTGCCGCGAAACTCATGGTCCATGGCAGCAACTGGGTAGAGATACTCACTGCAAATGCGCCGAGCAGACCAGTCACGGGCTCTACCAGGCCGGTAACTCCTGCGATGAGGAATGCACTGGCTGGGCTCCGCCCCACAGAGCGTAGCGCCAAAGCCACGGCTAGGCCCTCGGGTGCGTTTTGCAGGCCGATGCCCACGGCAAGCATACTGCCCGCCGCGAAATCGCCGCCGCCGAAGCCGACACCCACAGCAAGGCCTTCGGGCAGATTATGGATGGTGATGGCGAACACAAACAGCCAGACCCGGTCGATTTCGGCAGTCGGTGGTCCTTCACGGCCTTGCGCAAAATGCTCGTGCGGAACGACCTCGTTCAGAGAACCCACAAACAGCCCACCGAGCAGTACGCCACCGGTAACGATGAGCGCCGGAACCAGCCTGCCATTGTAGAGTGCCAGTGCGGTCTCGAGTCCTGGCAGGATTAGCGAGAAGAACGCCGCTGCGAGCATTACGCCTGCGGCAAAGCCGAGCATTACATCGCTCACACGGCGCGACACTTGACGCTGCAGTAGCACTGGCAAGGCTCCCACGGCAGTGAGAAGTCCAGCCGCAAGACTGGCGAGGAAACCAGCAAGAATGGGGGACATTGAAACTTTCCGGGCACAAACCGCCATAGAACAAAAGAGTACAGGAAGCCGGTGACCCATAGCACTGTCAAGATGGCCGATATGTGGGAGGCACCCGCCACTCGGTCTTGGCGACCGCGCCACTCCCCAAGTCTGCGGCGCCATGTCCAGGCGAGGCCCTGGCACGGAGGATGGGCGCTATGTCAAGCAGTAGCGATTTGATTGGTGCAACTGATGGTCGATCTGGCTTATCTTGTTTGGCGCTTGCTGAATACGAGCGGTGCATGCTTCAGCCACGGCAGGTATGTCGTGTTGATAAGATCATTGACTGTCAAGGCTGGCGGTTCGCGCCGGAGCAGCAGCCGACCGAGCACATCCGGTGACAGGTATGCCAGCCGCATGATGCGGCTCACGAACCGGTCCGTCACCTTCTCGGCCATGGCAATGTCGTGGAGCGTGGTGGCCTCTCCGCTCTCAAGTCTCCGCCGCCATGCCCAGGCACGGCCGAGAGCACGCAGAATGTGCGGATCCTGTGACAGGGTCTGGAATTGTGGTTCTGGGTCCGGCGGCAGAATCCTTGGCCGCCCGTTCCGCCGACGGTAGGTAAGCGGGATGAACACGCGGGTGTTGTCATTCGCTTCAGTCATTCAGCGGCCTACAGATACTTGCTGTCGGCCAGGTCCCGGACCAGCATGGCGATGCCGTTGTTGCGAAGGTCGACGGCCATGCCGGTCGGACTGACCGTGACCCTGTCGACGAGCAGCCGCACGATCCGAACTTGCTCAGCCGGAAACAGCGCCTTCCACAGGTCATTGAAGTGACGGAGCGCGGCAACGATCACCCGTTCGTCCATGGGCGGACCTTCCCGCTGCTGCTCCTCGATCACCCGTGCTGCCACTTCTGGCGTGCAAATGATCCGCCGCATCTCGGCGATGACGGCGCCTTCGACCATGGCTGCTGACAGGCGCGCAGGCCCGGAGCCCGCGGGCACCTCACGGTTCCGGATCAGATTCATCGACGTGTAGTAGTGGTACAGCCGCTCACCCTTGCGTGTATAGGTTGGCGTCATGGCCGTGCCCGTGTCGGTGAAGATGATACCTTTCAGCAGCGCCTCAGAGCGGCTGCGGTTCGTGGTACGCCGCTCTCGCGGGCTCACCTTCAGGATGCCATGCACGCTGTCCCAGAGTTCCTTCGCGATGATTGCCTCGTGCTCACCGGGATACGAGGTCCCCTTGTGGACGGCTTCGCCGAGATAGACGCGGTTGTTGATCAGCTTGTAGATGAACCCCTTGTCGATTCGCTTGCCGCGTTTGTTACGGGCGTTTTCTGCTTGCAGCGCCCGCGCGAGGGTAGACGCTGACCCAAGTGCCACGAAGCGCTCGAAGATCATGCGCACGGCGGCAGCCTCGGCTTCATTGACCACCAGCTTGCGGTCCTTGACGTCGTAACCCATCGGCACAAAGCCGCCCATCCACATCCCACGCTTGCGAGACGCCGCAAACTTATCGCGAATGCGCTCGCCAATGACCTCGCGCTCGAACTGTGCGAAGCTCAGCAGGATGTTGAGCGTAAGCCGCCCCATGGATGTCGTGGTATTGAAGGACTGCGTCACGGAGACGAAGGTGACGTTGTTCCGGTCGAATGCTTCCACCAGCTTTGCGAAGTCCATGAGCGAGCGGCTGAGGCGGTCGATCTTGTAGACGACGATCACATCAATGAGGCCGGCCTCAATATCGGCCAGCAGCTGCTTCAGCGCCGGTCGGTCCAACGTGCCGCCAGAGAAGCCGCCATCATCATACCGGTCGCGGATGGCGGCCCAGCCCTCCGCTTTCTGACTGGCAACATAGGCCTCGCATGCCTCGCGCTGGGCATCGAGGGAGTTGAACTCCATGTCGAGGCCTTCCTCGGAGGACTTGCGGGTGTAGATCGCACAGCGCGAGCGTTTCGGAATCGTATTCGCGGATAACATGCTCATGCGCCGCTCCTCCGCTTGTCACGCAGGCCGAAGAACCGAAAACCATTCCAGTTCGTGCCGGTGATGGCCTTTGCCGCCGCGGAGAGTGACTTGTATTTCTTGCCACTCATTTCATAGCCATCATGGCGGATGGTCACCGTGTGCTCGGTACCGTTCCATCCGCGAACGAGTTTCGTGCCCGGCAACGGGTTGCGCTCATCGTAGGCCATTCCCTTCCGTGTGACTTTGCCTTCGACCTCGTCTGCAAGAAGGTCCAGCATTCGGCGGGTATCGCGGCTCAAGCCGCCATAGGTCAGCTCCTGGATCCGATACCCGATTCTGAGCTCCAGAAACGCACGCGCATTGTTGGGCGCCGCAGTTCCGAACAGTGCCTCCCATCTTGTTTTGAGTTCGCTGACCGACAGGCGCTGCAGTGCCGTCAGCTGCGCCAGGACGGTACCGTCTGTCTTGCCATCCTCCCCTGGCCGCGGCAGTGCCGCAGGCTTCGGTTTCGTCGCAGTTTTCATGATCAGCCTCCAGCTCGGTTGCGAAGTTTGCGACGAACAACACCGCTCTTCAGGGGCGAGAAGTCGACTAAACTGTCTCTGCCGGGCGGAGATAAAGAACTGGACTGTTCGGGGAACATGCGCCTCAGGCCGGCAGCCAGAATCCGGGCCACTTCGTCGCGGCGTTCGGAGGCCGTCATGCGGTTGGGATCCGGGGGACTCAGCATGTACGCGGTTCTGCCAAATCGGCCGC
>JAPLOT010000454.1 GCA_026400595.1 Alphaproteobacteria bacterium
GCCGGCGCGGCGCCGATGGTTGGATCTCTGCGCGAGGCGCCGAATGGAGTCGTCCGTCTCGGCAGACAAGAGCGCGATCCCGACTGCCGTCGTGAAAATCGGGGCGGTGAGACCGTCACGCATCGTGAGGGAAATCGAAAAGGTTCCCGGCAGCACAACGACAAACTGCATGTCGAAGCCGTTCTGCATGGACAACGTGACCGTCTCGCCGGTCCGGTCATGCAGTTCCTGCAGGCGCGCACGGACGTCGTCGCCTGCCAGCAGCGCATCCGGGATCCAATCGCCCAGGCTGGTGAGTTTTGGCGAAGGAAAATACTCGACGGTTCTCACGTCGACCATCAGATAGCCGAGCGCGACCAGGCTGCGCAGCAGCATGTTGGTGCTGGATTTCGGCCACCGCAGCCGGCGCGAAATTTCCGCTGCCACCAGCGGCGTACGCTCTGCGGCGAAGAGTTCCAGGACCCTGAGCACACGCTCTGCGGATTTCACGACTCCTGTCATCGCCATTTGCGGGCTCCTCTACAGCCGAACGGCGCCAGGCGCACCGAAAGCCTTGAATTCGCGCGAGTATCACCGATCCGCCGCTGAGTCACGGGCCGGCTCGCAGCTCCCGGCAAGGATTAGGTTCACATATGTGTTCCGGGCTGGCTGCAGGCACGAACTTCCATTGACCGTGAATTCTGCGGATCGTTAGCATCCCGAGGCAAGCTTGGATCACCTCCAGGCAACATCGAGGATGCACACATGGGTACAGCTCCCGCGGCCAGGAATTCCAAGGTGTCGATGCTGGGGTTCTACCGGACCATGGCCCGCATCGCTGCCGCCGACAAGGCGATCCAGCGAGGCCTCGCGGCAGGTGAGCTGCAGTTCCAGTACTACCCGGCCGGTGGCCAGGAGGCGATTCCCGCCGGGATCGCGACTCTGCTGAGAACCGAAGACTACATGGTGATCACCTACCGGTGTATCCACGACATCGTCGCGAAGGGCACGCCGATGCGGGAGATCATGGCGGAGATGTACGGCCGCGCTGCCGGCACCTCGAAGGGAAAAGGCGGGCCGATGCACCTGTCCGACCCGCGCTCGGGCCTGATGGTGACTACTGGAATCGTAGGCGGCGGTTTGCCGATAGCCAACGGCCTGGCCCTCGCCGAGCAGCTGAAGGGTACCGATCGAGTGGCTGTTGTCAGCTTCGGTGACGGCGCTACCAGCACCGGGGCGTTTCACGAGGCAATGAGCCTGGCTGCCGTCTGGAAGCTGCCAGTCGTGTTCGTCTGCCAGAATAATCAGTACGCGGAGTACACCGGCCTCGATGAGTACACGCTCAACAAGGCGTTCTCCGGGAGAGGGGCTGCCTATGGCATGCCCGGCGTCACTGTCGACGGCACCGATCCCGCAGCCGTGCACGCTGTGGCAGCAGTTGCCATCGAGCGCGCGCGTACTGGCCTCGGTCCCACGCTGATCGAGGCTGTCTGCCACCGGCTGCAGGGTCATGCCTTCGGCAGCGAAGAAGCGCACATGGACGCGGATGCCCTGCAGGCCGACCGCAAGGCGGCGCCGGTACCCCGGTTCCGTGCGCGGCTTGTCGATGAGGGCCATGCGACAGAGGCGGAACTCGCCGGAATCGACGCCGAGGCTCGCGCCGAGGTCGATGATGCGATTGAGTTTGCACGCGCGGCCCCGCTGCCGGCCGCTGACGAAATCTACACCGACGTCTATTCGCACACTGACCTGATCCCGGAGCTGGCAGCGCTGCCTCCGGCGATGGCTTCGACCGAACCTGCCGGCAAGGCCACCCGCCAATTGTCGCTTGGGGCCGCGGTGAACGAAGCACTGGACATCGCCCTCGGCGCCGACAAGCGCGTGTTCCTGCTGGGTGAGGACATTGCCGACCCCGCCGGCGGCGTCGTAAAGACGACTTACGGTCTGTCGACGAAACATGGACGTGACCGTGTTCGCCCGACGCCGATCGCCGAGTCCGCCATCGTGGGAGCGGCGATCGGTGCCGCCCTGGCAGGCATGCGGCCGGTTGCCGAGATAATGATCAACGACTTCCTGGAAGTGTGCATGGATCAGGTCGCCAACCATGCGGCAAAGCTGCGCTACATGTCCGGGGGGCGCACCAGCGTTCCGCTGACGATCCGGACAGTCACGGCCGGCTTCATCGGCAGTTTTGGCGCGCAGCACTCGCAGTCGCTGGAGGCCTGGCTGACACACACACCCGGGTTGAAGGTCGTCTATCCGAGCACGCCGCATGACGCCAAGGGCCTTCTGCTGTCGTGCATTCACGATGACGATCCGTGCATTTTCTTCGAGCCAATGCGCTTGAATTTCACGCCGGGGCCAGTGCCGGAAGGCGACTACCGAATCCCAATTGGCAGGGCGGCCGTGCGCCGCGCAGGCCGTGATCTGACCATCATTTCCTACGGTTGGACCATGACTGATTCGCTCTCGGCGGCGGAGAAACTCGCGCAGGAGGGCATCGACGCCGAGGTGCTCGACCTGCGCACGCTCGTGCCGCTCGATCGGGCGGCGATCCTCGAGTCGGTCGGTCGCACGAAGCGCGCCGTTATCGTCCACTCAGCGGTCGAGTTCGGTGGCTTTGGCGCGGAGCTGGCCACGATCATTCATACGCACCTGCACGGCGTGCTGCGCAAGCCGGTAGCTCGAGTGGGCGCCCGCTACACGCCCGTTCCATTCAGCCAGGCTCTGGAAGGTCTGCATTTTCCGAGCGAGGCGCGGGTTCTCGAGGCTGCCCGGATGCTGATGAAGTGAGGTCGGGCAAGTGACCACAGTATTGAAAATGCCGAAGGCGGCAGTGTCGATGCAGGAAGGCGTCCTCGCCGCCTGGCTCGTCGAGGACGGCGGGAGCGTGAAGGAGGGCGACCCGATCTACACCCTGGAGATCGAAAAAAGCACGATGGATGTTGAAGCTCCGGCAACCGGCATCCTCAGGCATATTGCGCAGCAAGGCGTGACTTACAAGGTCGGCGATGCAATCGGCGAGATCCTGCCAGCCAGTTCGTAGGCCTGCTTCAGCGCGGCACGCACTCCTGCCCAGGCCGACGGCGCAGAGGTCTGTGCCGCACTAGCTTTATTGCGCGTCGC
>JAPLOT010000536.1 GCA_026400595.1 Alphaproteobacteria bacterium
AACCAGCACGCCCTGCCGCTGACGCGCAACTACATGATCGAAGAGGAAGAACGCCTGCGGGCCATCGACTCGAAGCGCCAGCGCCTTAAATCGATCCCGGCGGAGTAGTCGCCGCCCTTGTGGATAACGGGCATAAGCGCGCAAACTGCGCCACTGATCCGATTCATCGGCTAACACGGTCCCATGTCCGCCAACCCGCTTCTGCGGCCGGTCGATTCCGGCCCCGACACCGAGAGCTTCCGCACCGCGCCCCATAATCTGGAGGCCGAACAGGCGCTTCTGGGCGCCATCCTGGTCAACAACGAGGCCTGCGACCGCGTCTCGGCCTTCCTGACGCCCGAGCATTTCTTCGAAGCGGTCCATGCCCGCATCTACGAGGCGGCGTCCACCCTGATCCGCGCCGGCAAGCTGGCCTCGCCTGTGACGCTCAAGTCCTACTTCGACAATGACGCCACGCTGAAGGAAATCGGCGGGCCCGCCTACCTCGCGCGTCTCGCCGCCAACGCCACCACCATCATCAATGCCGAGGAATATGGCCGCACCGTCTACGAGCTGGCGCAGCGGCGCAAGCTGATCGGCATCGGCACCGACCTCGTGAACGAGGCCTTCGATCCCGATATCGAAGACTCGTCCAAGGACCTGATCGAGCGCGCCGAGCAGACGCTCTATGAGATGGCCGAGACGGGAAAATACGGCCAGGGCTTCCAGCCTTTCGCGCGGGCGCTGACCGATGCGGTCGACATGGCGGCGGGCGCCTATCAGCGCGACGGCGGATTGTCGGGCATCTCCTCGGGACTGCGCGATCTCGACGAGAAGATGGGCGGGCTGCAATCCTCCGACCTCATCATCCTGGCCGGGCGCCCGGCCATGGGCAAGACGGCGCTCTGCACCAACATCGCCTATCACGTGGCCCGCGCCTACAAGGCGGAACACCAGACCGACGGGTCGGTGAAGGTGATGGACGGCGGGGTCGTTGCCTTCTTCTCGCTCGAAATGTCGAGCGAGCAGCTGGCCACCCGCATCATCGCCGAGCAATCGGCGGTGTCGTCCGAGCGCATCCGCCGCGGCAAGATCACCGAGGACGAGTTCCACCGCATCGTGGAAGTCTCGCGCGAGATGCAGTCACTGCCGCTCTACATCGACTCGACCGGCGGCCTCACCATCGCCCAGCTGGCCGCGCGGGCGCGGCGTCTCAAGCGCCAGCGCGGCCTGGGCCTGATCATCGTCGACTATCTCCAGCTGCTCACCGGCTCCTCGCGCCGCGCCGCCGAGGGCCGCGTGCAGGAAGTCTCGGAGATCACGGTGGGCCTCAAGGCGCTGGCGAAGGAACTGAACGTGCCGATCATGGCGCTCTCCCAGCTGTCGCGCCAGGTCGAGAACCGCGACGACAAGCGTCCGCAGCTGGCGGACCTGCGCGAGTCCGGCTCGATCGAGCAGGACGCCGACGTGGTGCTCTTCATCTACCGCGAGGAATACTACCTCGCCCGCAAGGAGCCGCGGCCCAATACCACCGAGCATCAGCAATGGATGGACGAGATGGCGCGCGTCCATGGCGTGGCCGAAGTGATCATCGGCAAGCAGCGCCACGGCCCCACCGGAATCGTGGAACTGCAGTTCGACGCAAGCCTCACCAAGTTCCAGAACCTGGTGCGCGAGGACTATCTGCCGGAGCGCTTCGACTGATGGCGGCGAAGACCGTCACCCTACCCTCCGGCGAGACACTGCCGGCCCTCGGCCTCGGCACCTGGCACATGGGCGAGGCGGCGGCCAAGCGCAAGGACGAGGTGGCAGCCCTCAGGGCCGGCATCGACCTCGGCCTCACCGTCATCGACACGGCGGAGATGTATGCCAACGGCGGGGCCGAGACCGTGGTGGCGGAGGCCATCGCCGGGCAGCGCGGCAAGGTCTTCCTGGTCAGCAAGGTGCTGCCGGGCAATGCCTCATTGAAGGGCACCATTGCGGCCTGCGAGAAGAGCCTGTCGCGGCTCAAGACCGACGTGATCGACCTCTATCTCCTGCACTGGCGCGGCGGCACGCCGCTTTCCGAAACGCTGCGCGCCTTCGAGGCGTTGAAGCGCGACGGCAAGATCCGCCACTGGGGCGTCAGCAACTTCGATGTGGATGATCTTGAAGAGCTGCACGCTGTCGAACACGGCAACCGCTGCATGGCGAACCAGGTGCAGTTCGCACTCGATACGCGCGGCGTGGAATTCGACCTGCTGCCCTGGCAGCAGACGCGGTCCATGCCGCTCATGGCCTATTGCCCGCTGGGCGGCGGCGGGCTCGTCAGCCACCCTGCCCTCGTGCCGGTCGCGCGCAAGCACGACGTATCGTCTGCCGCGGTGGCCATCGCCTTCCTGCTGTCGAAGCCCGGTGTGCAGGCCATTCCGAAATCATCCAATGCGGGCCGCGTCGCGGACCTCGCCAGGGCCCGCGACGTGGCGCTGGATGCGGCCGATCTGGCCGCCCTCGACCGCGCCTTTCCGCCGCCCAAACGCAAGCAATCGCTGGCCATGACCTGAGGACGGAAAGTCTTGCGTTCCGGCGCGGCTCCGTTATGTCCCCTGCCATGACCCATACGCCCGAGGATCTGGCTGGCGCCGTTCTCACCATCGACCTGGTGGCGCTCAAGTCCAACTGGCAGCGGCTCGATGCCCGCGCCGGATCGGCCGAATGTGGTGCCGCGGTCAAGGGCAACGCCTATGGGCTGGGGATCGAACCCGTGGCCCGCACATTGTGGGAGGCCGGCTGCCGCAGCTATTTCGTGGCCCGGCCGGTGGAGGGCGAAGAACTGCGCGCCATCCTGCCCGAGGCCACCATCTATGTACTGGACGGGCTGTTCCAGGGCCAGGCCGAGTATTATGCCAAGCTCGATCTCTGCCCGGCGCTGATCTCGACCGGCGAGGCGAAGGAATGGGCCGCCTTCGGCCGCGTCTATGGCCGGAAACTCCCCTGCGCCATCCATGTCGACACCGGCATCAACCGGCTGGGTTTTTCCATCGCCGAGTTCAGCGCGCTGCTGGACGACCGTTTCACCATGGAGGGACTCAACGTCACCCTCCTGATGAGCCACCTCGCCTGCGCCGACGATCCATCGCATCCGCTCAACGCGAAGCAGCGCGCGGCCTTCGCGGCGGTGCGCGCGAAGATGCCAGGCATTCCGGCAAGCCTCGCCA
>JAPLOT010000450.1 GCA_026400595.1 Alphaproteobacteria bacterium
ATGGTGCGGGTCGTCGACTCGCGGGGCCGCGCCGAGGGCGCGCTGCCTGCGAAGGCGCGCGAGGCCGGCATCGAGGTGGATGCCAGCTCCATCATCTCGGCGGTGAACACGAGCTTTGGCGGCCTCGACATCGCCAGCGTCATGGTGGCGGCCTATCGCAAGGGCCAGGGCCTGGTGATCAAGGAGAAGAAGGTCGACTGCGATTTCGTCGCCATTTCGGGCGGGTGGAATCCGGTGCTGCATCTCTGGTGCCACAACGGCGGCAAGATCCGCTTCGACGATGCGCTCCAGGCCTTCCGTCCCGACCGCCATCATGACGCAATTCATGCCGTGGGCGCTGCCAACGGTACCTTCGTGCTCGATGCCATCCTTGCGGAAGCCTATGCGGCCGGCGAGAGGGCCGCGAAGTCGGCACTGCCCAGAGTCAAGCTGCCGAAACTCAAGCCGCCCGCAGCCGTCCAGGCCTTGCAGAGCCCGCTGGAGCCCCTGTGGTTCGCGCCGGCGACCGGCAAGTACAACGAGGGCAACAAGCACTTCATCGACTTCCAGAACGACGTCACCGCCGCCGATCTCGAACTTGCCCAGCGCGAGGGCTACGAGTCGGTCGAGCATACCAAGCGCTACACCACCTTCGGCATGGCCACCGACCAGGGCAAGACGTCCAACATCAACGGTCTTGGCGTCTTGGCGGAAGCGACCGGCAAGCCGATCCCCGAGATCGGCATCACCACCTTCCGGCCGCCCTACACGCCCTTCACCTTCGGTTCGGTGGCCGGAACGCTCACCAAGCAACTCTTCCTGCCGATCCGCCGTACGCCCATCTACCAGTGGCATGTCGACCGCAACGCGCATTTCGAGCCGGTGGGGCAATGGCGCCGCGCCTATACCTATCCAGGCCCCGGCGAGGACAAGCAGGCCGCGATCAAGCGCGAAATCCTCTGTGTTCGGAACAAGGTCGGCCTGCTCGATGCCTCCACCCTCGGCAAGATCGAGATCAAGGGGCCGGACGCCGCCGAATTCCTCGACCGCATGTACACCAACATGTTCTCGACGCTGAAGGTCGGCAAGTGCCGCTACGGCCTGATGATGAACGAGCTGGGCTTCCTCACCGACGACGGCGTCACGGTGCGCCTCGCCGAGGATCACTTCCTCATGCACACCACCTCGGGCGGCGCCGACCGGATCGCGGCCTGGCTGGAGGAATGGCTACAGACAGAGTGGACCCACTACAAGGTCTTCGTAACCCCCGTCACGGAGCAATGGGCGCAGTTCGCCATCGCCGGCCCCAAGGCGCGCGACGTGCTGGCCAAGCTCGATCCCTCCTTCGACATTTCGCACGAGGCCCTGCCCCACATGACCTTCGTCGAGGGCCGGCTCGGGCGCTATCCGGTACGGCTCTTCCGCATCAGCTTCTCGGGCGAACTCTCCTATGAGGTGGCCACTCCGTCGAACCTCGGCCGTGGATTGTGGAACGAGATTGTCGCCGCGGGTGCCGAATTCGGGCTCGAACCCTATGGCACCGAGGCGCTCCACGTCCTGCGCGCCGAGAAGGGCTATATCGTCATCGGCGACGAGACCGACGGCACCACCACGCCCATCGACGTCGGGCTCGACGGTCTCGTGTCGAAGAAGAAGGCCGATTTCATCGGCAAGCGCTCGCTGGAACAGTCCTATCTCAAGGGCCCGAACCGCAAGCAGCTGGTCGGCCTGCTCACCGAAGACCCGAACGAGGTCCTCCCCGATGGCGCCTATGCGGTCAAGGCCGTGAAGGACAAGCCGCCAATGGAAATGATCGGCCAGGTCACCTCGACCTACATGTCGCCTTCGCTTGGCCGCTCGATTGCCATGGCGCTGATCGAGAACGGCCGGGCGCGCATGGGCGAGACCATCTCCTTCCCGCTGGAAGGCAACAAGGTCATGCGCGCCAGGATCGTCGATCCGGTCTTCTACGACAAGGAAGGATCCAAGCTGAATGTCTGAGCTCTTCTACGAGTCCCCGCTCGCGGGCGCGGCCGCGGCCGAAGGCCTCTCGGTCAGCCTGCGCGAGATTCCCGACCGCGGCATGATCGACCTGCGCGGCCTCGCCTCGGACCGCAAGTTCATGGCCGCCGCCAAGGAGGCGCTCGGCATCGATCTTCCCCGGCAGCCCCGCACATCGGTGGCCGGGGGCGACATCAAGCTGCTCTGGCTGGCGATCGACCAGTGGCTGATCCTCGTGGTCGACGTGTCCGACATGCGCGCGGTGATCCGCATGGAAGGCGAAGGTTGCCGCGAGATCATCATGAAGGGCACTTCGCTGGACCTCCTGTCCGCCGAATATGCGCCTGGCCTGGTGCGCCGGATGCGCTTCGCCGAGATCGCCGCGCTGCTCAACGTGGTGGAGGACGATGTCTTCGACATCTACGTCTTCCGGTCCTACGCGCATTATGCCTGGGACTTCCTGCGCGCTGCAGCACGCGAGCCCGCGAAGGTCAGGCTCTTTGGAAAGCAATCTGCATCGGCCTGAGAACACGCCAGCTGCTCCTCGCCTGAAGCGACGGACTTCGCGTTCCGTCTACCGTCATTCCGGCGCATGCCAGGATGACAGAAGGGACAAACTGGCATCACCCCTCCCCGGGCCGCCACGGGAAGGGATGATCGCTATCGTGGGCAGTCGCGGAAGGATGACTCCTTACGAACCCTTCTTCAATTCGTCTGGCTGCTTGATGTTGCAGCTTGCCTTCAGCGGTGCGAAGTTGCTGGCAACACCGCCCGACCCCGGCACGACGACCGAGTAGGACTGGCTGACCGGTCCGGTGATCT
>JAPLOT010000432.1 GCA_026400595.1 Alphaproteobacteria bacterium
ACTTCGAGGAGCCGATCCTGTGGCGGCGCAACCGCGACATGGCGCTGACCGTGCGCGCAGATATCGTTGCGGGCGTGCAGGCTCCCACTGTGACAGCGCAGATCCAACCGGCGCTTCAGGGGATCATCGACGCCCTGCCGCCCGGCTACCGAATCGAGACGGGCGGCGCAGTTGAGGAAAGCAACAAGGCCAACGGTGCGCTTTTCAAGATCTTTCCGCTGATGATCCTGGCAATGCTTTCGCTTCTGATGCTGCAACTGCGCAGCTTTTCGAAGCTGGTCCTCGTCTTCCTGACCGCTCCTTTGGGCGCTATCGGCGCGGTGGCGGCGCTCCTGCTGTTCGATGCGCCCTTCGGGTTTGTCGCGCTGCTGGGCGTCATCGCTCTGGCGGGCATGATCATGCGCAACACGGTCATTCTTGTCGATCAGATCGACCAAGATCTTGTCGCCGGGAGCCCGCCATGGGAGGCGATCGTCGAAAGCACGGTGCGCCGCGCGCGGCCAGTCGTGCTGACGGCGCTTGCCGCAATCCTTGCCATGATCCCGCTGGCGCGGTCGGTTTTCTGGGGGCCGATGGCGCTGTCGATCATGGGCGGGCTGATCGTGGCAACCGTACTGACGCTGTTCTTCCTGCCCGCGCTTTACGCAGCCTGGTTCCGAGTGCGGCGCAATGTCCCGGCGCCGGCAAGTCAGCCGCAAACAACGTCTGACGTGCCTTCACTTCGCCTTGCCGCCGAATGACCCTCCACCACAGGACATCCACATGACCTATGACCTCAAAACCCGCTTCGGCCCTACGGCCCTGATCACCGGAGCAAGTGACGGCATAGGTCGGGCCTTCGCCGAAGCTCTTGCGGCACATGGCTTCAGCCTTGTGCTGGTCGCGCGGCGCGAAACAGTGTTGCAGGCACTGGCGCAGACTCTTGGCGCGAAGCACGGCGTCAACGTGCGGGTTATCGCCGCCGATCTGTCTGATCCACAGGCCACTGCTCGTATCTTGATGGAAACGGAAAGCCTGTCTGTCGGCCTTCTGGTCGCGGCGGCGGGCTTCGGGTCCATCGGGCCGTTTCTAGCGCAGGACGTGGCGTCTGAGGTGAACATGGTCGATGTGAACTGCCGCTCGGTCGTAGCCCTGACCCATGGGATCGCGGGGCGAATGGCCACGGCTCGCAAAGGCGGCATCGTCCTTTTCGGGTCGCTTGTCGGGTTTCAGGGGGTACCGGGTTCAGCCACTTATGCCGCGACCAAGGGCTTTGTTCAGGGGTTTGCCGAAGGGCTGGAGGTTGAGTTGCGCCCGCTTGGGATATCCGTTCTGTCGGTTGCTCCCGGTCCCGTCGGCACCGGGTTTGCCGCGCGCGCCGGGATGCAGATGGGCCGTGCCGAAACGCCCGAAACCGTGGCGCGTGCATCGCTCCGGGCACTGCCTCGGGGCGGCACTGTAAGGCCGGGAGTCCTGGCCAAGCTTCTGGGGTGGTCACTGGCGGCGATGCCGCGCTGGGGCAGAGTGAGGGTGCTGGGACAGATCATGACCAGCATGATGACCAGGACAAAGGTTTAGGCGATGAGCACTAACCCTTGGGTCGTCTTCGCCATCGCCAGTGCAGCAGTGATCCTCGTGTCGGTCGATGCGACCATCGCGGTGGCAGCTTTTCCTGCACTTCGTGGAACATTCGCCTCCACTTCACCTGCGACGCTGTCCTGGGTGCTAAACGCCTACACCATCCTCTACGCGGCGTTACTGGTGCCCGCCGGGAGGCTGGTCGATCTGCACGGGGCGAAACGCCCTTTCCTGTTTGGGGTGGCGCTGTTCACGCTGGCCTCCGCTGCCTGCGGCATGGCACCCGGCACAGACACATTGATCGCCGCCCGCAGTGTTCAAGCGGTGGGCGGTGCCGTGCTGACGCCGGCATCGCTGGCGTTGATCCTCGGTGCGTTCCCGACAGACAAGCGTAGCGCCATCGTCGGGTTGTGGAGCGCCGCCGGCGCGTTGGGCGCCGCTGTGGGCCCCGGTGCCGGGGCGATGCTGATCGAGTTGGCCAGCTGGCGCGCGGCCTTTCTGGTCAACCTCCCGTTCGGCGCGCTGATCCTGTTTTTCGCCGCGCGTCGCCTTCCTGTCCTGATGGGCGCTGATTCGGGCAAGGGGCTCGATGTCCCCGGCATTGCCATGATCGCCAGCGGCGTTGCCGCGCTGGCCTACAGCGTCGTACAGGTTAGTGAGGCGGGCTTTGCCGCGACGACGGTCTGGGGGTCGGTGCTGGCGGGTGCGGGATTATTGATCACGTATGGCCTATGGGCACGAGGCCGCGAGGCAGCCGCCATCGACATGACCCTGTTCGCCGACCGCACCTATGCGCTTGTGACGGTGGCGAGCTTTGTCTTCGGCATCGCGTTTTCGATGATGTTCCTGTCGTCGTTCCTCTTCCTCTTGAGCATCTGGGGCTACACACAGGGCCTGACCGGATTGGCGGTGACGCCCGGCCCGCTGGTGGTGATCGCTGTCGCCATCGCCTCCGGGCGGTTGGTGGCTCGGGTCGGGCATCGGACGGTGCTGGTGGCGGGGGGATTGCTTTACACCTGTGCACAGGTTTGGGTTGCCTGGCATGTCACCGAATTGCCGGCCTACCTGACGCTCTGGCTCCCGATGCAGATCGTTGGCGGCATTGCCGTGGGGCTGTTGCTCGTTGGCCTGTCGGGCGCGGCAGTCGCGGGTCTACCGCAGTCCCGCTTTGGCGTGGGCGGTGCCGTCAACAGCGCAGTGCGGCAATTGGGGGGTGTGTTCGGCACGGCGCTGGCGGTGGTACTTGTCGGACAAGCAAATTCAGAGATCGAGGCGTTCCGGACGGCCTTCCTCTTCCTTGGCCTGATTGGGCTTGTCACCACAGTTCTGTGCCTGCCGCTATCCCGCCAAAGTGGCCGGGTGGCGCTTCAGCCCACGCAATAGCGCCATGGTCTACGTCTCGATCACCGGACTTGTACTGAAGTCGGCGCGCCACGCCCCGGCCTTCTGGTGGCACGCGCTGCGTTCGATGGCGCAGGCGCGGGCCGCCCCCGGCCTCATCCGGGCCAATGCGCGCGTGATCAATGGCGTCCACCACACCCTGACGCTTTGGGAAAGCGAAAACGCGATGCGCGCCTACCTCACAACCGGCGCACATCGGGCAGCCATGAAGGCGTTTCACGGCATCGCTACGGGCCGTACGATCGGCTATCTGGTTGAAATCGCGCCAGACTGGGACGAGGTGCATGCAATCTGGCAGGCCCGGGGCAACGAGGTACGCGCCAAGTAAGATGACAGAAGAACCAAACGCTTCGCACAAGTCGGAACTAGGGCGTAAACTCATACACGGGCAAGGTTAGCTCCCGCGGCGAAAGCGGTCATTTTCAGATGTTGTGGCCTCATCGCCTGAAGGTCAGTCGCGCCGCTTCGGCCTGCAAAGAGATTGTCCGCTATTCCCCTGACAGAGTTCATTCGTCAGCAATGTGTTGCTGGCAGGGCGGTGACCAGGGCAAGAACCGTGCTGAAACACCCGACAGCGCAAACCCACAGCCGTCCATAATGTCATCTTCAAAGAACAACTATGGTGGTTTACTTCGGGCGTCCGGCACAACACTGCCGTTCCATTCGAATTGGGTTCCTCCGGCCGCTGGACGGAAACTTGAGTGAACACACCTCCGATCCGGACAGTGATACTTCTCGGCAGGGCGCAAGTGCTGGTCAGGGTGCGCCGCGGCACCCGGGATCGTTCGGCCGCTAAGTCGACGGAAGCGGAACACCGGCGCTATCTGCCGACCGGGTGCTCCGGGCCAAGACGACACATCGCCAAAACACTTGCATGCCTTCTTGGGGGCAGTCTGCGGCAGCCAGTTGCAAACAAGTGCGATCCGCTTGCAGAACCAGACAGCAGCCGCTGCACTGATTGGATGGGCAGCAGCCAAGGGTGACGGCGGCCCGAGGCTACTCTGGGTAGTTTCCGTCAGCCATGGCCGTGGCGTGATTGAACAGGACGAACATCAGAACATTGCCGGGCTCGCTGCTACAGTCGCTGCGAATGGCGCCTACCTCGCCGCCAACCGCAGAGCTATACTCTGCCACCACTTCGCCAAAACTGTTGCGCTGGACAATCACCCTTTGACCGGCGCTCACCTTGTCATTGAGCTTCACGAGATGCTCGATGAAGCCGCCATGAGTGGCAAGGATCGGAAACGCGCTAGTCCCGACAAATGTACCCGCATCTGACGCAACGCGCCCCATTGATCCGCCGATCACGCCATAGTGCTTCAGTACGTTCATGGTGCCTTCGACAAATGGTGCAATGAGCTTGCGGTCAAGACTGCGGGCGGCCCCAACTTCTGGACAAAAGCTCGGAATGCCGGCATCGGTGAAGGCATTGTGCAGGACGCCGGGATAGGCGGTCGAGTCCCAGGCCTGGCGGATCGGATAAAGATCGATCATGGTCTTGACCTCGGGGATCTGCCGGTTCCCGATGATGAAGTCGCTGCACTCGAGCCCGGTCGTGCCTGTGTGAAAGTCGATTGCAACGTCGGAATTTGGCTTGAGCAGCTTGTTGAACACGATGCCGGCGTGCCGACTGGGGGCGCTTGCGCCGTTTTCGTTGCCGGGCCATTCACGATTCATATCGACGAGATCAATGCCTCGACCCTGATTGGGCCACCGCCGCTGCATCCCTTCCAGGGCCGGCCGGGAGATGTCGAGAACCGCCATGACACTGCCTGCCATGTTTGCCGGATCAAGTTCGTCCATGACCATCTGAACCGTGCGGATCGAACTCATCTCATCGCCATGTACGCCGCTGGTGAGGGTAATGCGCTTGCCGGGATCGCGGCCCTTGGCCACGATCACGGAGACATGCCAATGCTGCCCGGTGGGGGACTGCTCGCCCTGAAAGTACAGAAAATGCTTCTGTCCAGGTACAAGGTCGCTGATATCAAGCGCGCTGACGACCTTTTTCCCC
>JAPLOT010000339.1 GCA_026400595.1 Alphaproteobacteria bacterium
ATTCACCCAGATCAGCGCCCAGACCAGCGTGTCGACACCGCGCAGGGTATCGAAGGATCGCCGGGCAAGGAACCGGAGCACCTGAGAAACCGTCGTGTTCCTGGCCGCGATGAAGCTCAAGGGCAGTGCGATCACGGCAGCAAGCATGGTGCCGAGAAAGGCGATCGCCACCGTCTCACCCAGCGCCTTCACGTAACGAAACAGGCTCTCCGAATCGCCCCAGCTTGGCGGAAACATCAGCACGACGAAGTTACCGAGGTTGAGCAGGCCCGCCGCGAACTTCTTGGGCGAGAACCCGAGGTACCAGAGTCCGAAGACCAGCAGGAGGACCGCGGTACCTGCCAGAAGGTACCCCACTCTGCCCTGTGGATCGAATGTCTTCCTGTAGCGGGCTCGCAGCGCGGCTTCCTCCAGCGCGGCATAGCCTTCCTCGTGCGCCATGTCAGCCCTCCTGCGCAATGAAGCGGTGGCGGATGCGCTCGGTCACCAGATCGATCAGGGCAACCGTCGCGATGATCAGGACGAGAATGGCGGAGACATCGGCGTAGTAGAATTTGCGGATGGCTTCGATCAGATCCTGCCCGATGCCGCCCGCGCCGACAAAGCCCATGACCGATGCGCCGCGTACATTGATCTCGAATCGCAAGAGCGCATAGCTTATGAAGTTGGAGAGGACCTGGGGAAGAACCGCAAAGCGCATGGTCTTCGTCCAGGATGCGCCGCTCGCGATGAGGCCTTCGACAGGCTTCTGGTCGATGTTCTCCAGGACTTCGTAGAATAGCTTGCCAAGCGCGCCCGTGGTGTGAATGACAATGGCCAATACGCCGGCAATCGGCCCAAGGCCGAAGGCCAGGACGAAGATCAGCGCGAAGACCAGCTCGGGTACCGTGCGGCAGAATTCCAGAAGGCGGCGCACCGCAAAGCGCAAAGGCGACGACACGCCGAGGTTTCCGGCAGCGAAGAAGCAGGCGAAAAACCCCAGCACTGCACCAAGGATGGTCGCCACATAGGCGATCAGCAGGGTATCTGCCAGCAGGCGAAGCCACTTTCCCAGGCCCCAGAACCAGCCGGGCACATCGAAGAGCACGAGGTGGCCCTTCAGCTCCCCAGAGTCGAGGGTGAAGATGCGGCCGATGTAGCTTGGAAACTTGTGAATGTTCCTCGCAAAGAGCTCGATATCGACTTCGGCAATCCACCCCGCAGCCAGGACGAGGCCAGCGACGACCATCCCCGAGACGACGAAGCGCCGTCGCTTCGTTGCCACGGTCTGCGCGTAGGCTGCGGATAGCTCAGCGACAGTCCGGCGCTGGGATTCTGCGGAAATGGCGGTCATGGCGATGCTACGCGGGGCCTGCGCTATGCAACAGGCCCCGGCTGCCCGGCCTACTGCTTGCGCAGCGAGTCGACGAAGGTGTTCAGTTCGACGATGACTTCGTAGTCCTTGTGCGACGTGGGAGCCCAGACCTGGGCCTCGCCATCGGTGAGAACCTTGAAAGCTTCCGGATCATTCTTCTCGACATTGAAGAAGGCATCGCGGATGGCCGCCTTGAGTTCTTCCGGCAAGTCGGAAAGATAGGCCACCGGCGAGTTGACGATCTGGTCGGACTTGAAGATCATGCGGAAGTCGTCGTACTTCGCCATGTTCTTGCGCTCCATGCGCTTGAGCATGGATTCATTCTCGTCGTTCCACCAGTTGAAGGCCGCGTCGATCTGACCTTGCTGCAGGGCAATAATCGCATTCTCATGGCTGCCGGTATAGACGACATTGGCGAAGAACTCTTCCGGCTTCACGCCCATCTTGTTCATGGCGAAGCGCGGCACGTTATTGCCCGATGTCGAGTTCGGATCCACGAGGCCGAGATTCTTGCCTTTGAGATCCTCGAACTTCTGGTATGGGCTGTCGGCCTTCACCCACAATACCGAGTAGTAGCCCTTCGTGCCGTCCTTGTTCACCTGCATGGCAAAGGGTTCGATCTTCGCGCCATTCATCCAGGCGCGTGCATAGGATGATGGGCCATAGGTCGCAATCTGGATGTTGCCGGCGATCTGGCCTTCGATCACCGCCGCATAGTCGTTGGCAATGCGCAGCTTCACCGGCACGCCGAGCTGCTTCTCGAGATACTGGCGGAACGGTTCGTAGCGGCGCTCGATCCCGGTGGCGTTCTCATCCGGAACCGCGGCAATCACGAGCTCCTTGTAGGTCTCCTTCCAATCGGCAAGGGCCGGGGTGGAAACAAGGCCGAGAGCTGCGATGCCGGCGGCGGCATGAAGAATTCCGCGACGTGTGATCATGGACATGGTCTCCTCAGTGGTTGACTTCGAAAGGTTCCGCTTCTGCTTCAGGCTGCGTTCTGGATGACATCTTCGGGCATGGCTGCTTGCTGTGCCGCAAGGCTGGAGACGTCGAGGACATCGTTCGCCTCGAGACCGTAGAGATCGATGACGGCCGCGTCCGTCAGCGTCGCGGGCTTGCCGTCGAAGACCACGCGACCGTGTTTCATGCCGACCAGACGGTCGCAGTAGCTCCGCGCCAGCTCCAGGGAATGCAGATTGCAGAGAACGGTGAGTCCAGAACTGCGATTGAGGTCCTGAAGTGCATCCATGACAGCCTGGGTGTTGCGGGGGTCGAGCGAGGCCACTGGTTCGTCAGCGAGGATGATCCTGGGGTTCTGCACCAGCGTGCGAGCGATCGCGACGCGCTGCTGCTGTCCGCCGGACAGGCTCTCGGCCCGCTGGGCCGCAAAGTCGCCAAGGTCAAACCGGTCGAGGGCCCGGAGAGCGTTGAGCTTCTCCCCATCCGGCCAAAGCTTGATCAGCGCGGGCAGGGTCGGCATGCTGTTGATCCGGCCCATCAGGACATTGGTCAGGACATCGAGGCGCCCGGCAAGATTGAACTGCTGGAAAATCATGCCGCAGGAGGAGCGCCAGTCACGCAGCGCCCGGCCGCGTAGCGCCGTGATGTCGAGTCCGTCGAACAGGATGCGACCCTCGGACGGATCGACCAGACGGTTGATGCAGCGGAGCAGCGTGGATTTTCCCGCGCCCGAACGTCCGATGACGCCGACAAAGGTACCGTGTTCGATGTCCAGCGACACATCGGCGACGGCTGACTTTCCCTGAAAGGTCTTTCCGAGGCGGTCGATCGTGAGCATGTTTGGCCTGTTCCTGTTGACCTGGAGAGAACAGTCAAGGCACTACACTTTTGTGACAAGCTAACTTCGCTTGCATGACAACCAACAGGACGCCGCCTCCTCAGGAGTGATGCGGGCTGACGTCCGTCGTTGTTTGCTGTTTCGCGGGGTACGCAGCGATCGGAACCAGCCAGCTCTCGAACATGTCGGCGGTTCTCGGCCACGAGAAGCGGGAGGCCCCATCCACGACGGCGGCGCGGTCCAGCTTCAGTGCGCCGGCCACGGCCTGACGCAAGTCGAGGTCAAGGCAGCCCGTGATGCCATTCTCGATCACGTCGCATGGACTGGGGACATCGTAGGCCGCAACCGGCGTGCCGCTGGCCATGGCTTCCAGCATGACAAGGCCGAAGGTATCGGTGCGGCTGGGAAAGACCAGTACGTCGGCAGCGGCGAGAATGCGGGCATAGTTTCCATTCTTGCGATAGCCAAGGAACACCGCATCGGGATACCTGGGTTCAAGGACCGACCGTTCCGGACCGTCGCCAACCAGAACCTTGGTTCCCGGCATATCGAGCCGCAGAAAGTCATCGATGCCCTTTTCGACGGCGAGTCGCCCGGCATAGAGAAGAATGGGGCGAGGGTAACCGAGAACGTCCTCACCATAGGGACGGAAGAGCGAGCGATCCACGCCGCGGGTCCACACCTTGAGGTTCTCAAAACCCCAGCTTGCGAGCTCGTCCGCCACGCGCTGAGTCGGCACCATCACCGCCCGGCTTGGCCTGTGGAAGTGTCGCAGGATCAGCCAGCCCAGCTGCTTGACTCCCGGCACCGGAAGGCGTGCTGCCGCGTATTCCGCGAATCGTGTGTGAAAGGCCGTCGTGAAGGGCAGGCCCCGGCGCAGGCAGGCCTTGCGTGCCGCCCAGCCGATGGGGCCTTCGGTGACGATGTGTATGGCCTGTGGCCGGGCCTCGTCGATCTCGCGGCCAATTTCCTTCGCTGTCACGCGGGTCAGGCCGATCTCGGTGTAGAAGGGCAGAGGCAGGCTTCTCCGGCCTTCCGGAGTCAGCGCGGTGACATGATGCCCGCGCTGCCGCAACTCGCCGATCAGTGCAGTCAGTGTACGGACAACGCCGTTAACCTGCGGGGACCAGGCATCGGTCGCGATCAGGATTCGCATGCGGGACCTCCTGCGGCTGCAGCGAGAGAGCCTTGCGATTCCAGTCGATGATCTCGAATCGCCCGTCGAAATGCTCGACCAGTGCCGTGCAGCTCTCGACCCAGTCACCGTCGTTCAGATAGTGAATGCCGTCGATCATCCTGTCGTCGGGTGTGTGGATGTGACCGCAGATCACGCCTTCGCAGCGCCTTGCCCGCGCCTCGCGAACGACCGCCTCCTCGAAGCGCGAGATGAACTCGACGGCCTTCTTGACGCGGTTCTTGAGATAGGCCGACAATGACCAGTACGGAAGGCGGAAGAGCCGCCGCACGCGGTTGACCGAAGCGTTCAGCCCCATCGAGAGTTCGTAGGCGGTATCCCCCAGCCGTGCGAGCCAGGGCGCGAACATCACCACGCCATCGAACTTGTCGCCATGCAGAACCAGATAGCGTCGCCCCGTTGCACCGACATGGACGGTCTCTTCCAGAACCGCAGCACGGCCAAAGCGCAGGTTGGCAAGATCCCGGAAGTTCTCGTCGTGATTGCCGGGGACATAGATCAGGCGTGTACCCTTGCGGGCCTTGCGCAGGAGCTTCTGGATCAGGTCATTGTGGAGCTGGTCCCAGTACCAGTCCTTGCGCAGCGCCCAGTTATCGACCAAGTCGCCAACTAGGTAGAGTTGTTCGCTTTCCGTGTGCCGCAGGAAGTCGAGCAACTGCCGGACCTGGGCCCGGCGCGTTCCCATATGGATGTCGGAGACGAAGATGGCCCGATAGCGAGTCGGAACGGGCGCGGAGGTCAGCATTCGCCATTCTTGTCAGTTTTCACGGCCCGGAGTTTCATCCGAGTCGGATGACACTCTCATGACGACGGAGGTCCGCACAGCTTTCTAAGGTTAACCCGCCTGGCGAAGGTCGAACTCGTCGTCGCATGGCAATGGCGCCAGATGCGGCGTGTCTCGCGGAGTACCGGGCACTCACAACCTCTCCCGTGCCAAACTCCTGCTCTCCAGTCCCAGGCGATGCCCGTTCGCAAGGCAATCTGCAATGCCACTCAAGCGACGGCGCTTGATCCCAGTGCCTTTCGGATATCGTCGATCAGCGATTTTTCGGCCGGCGAGACACGCTCTCCGCCGAAGCCCAGAAATCCGCCCTCGGTCGCTGCAGCCGCGACCTTTTCGGCGATCGAGAGAGCCCATTGCCGATACTCTTCCGCCTCGCTGGCAGTCGCCTTTGCTGCGAGGATGGCGGCTGCGGCACGCGCGTCTTCCAGGGTCTGAGCTCTGAGCTTCTCGGCATTGTCGATGCCTTTGGCCTTAAGCCTTGCCATGGCCCAGTCCCTGGTCTTCCTCATCTTCTCAACCGCCGCTGCCCGATCCTCCTTCGGATCGGGCAGAAGCTGTTTGATCAGCGCATTGCCGGGATAGGACTTCAACCCATCGAGAATCGCATTGGCATTCGCAAAGAGCTCCTTGCCAGTGCCAAACAGTCCGCTTCCCGCGGCCGAGGCGACGGCCGAGCCGATGAGCTGCGGGACAGTGGACAAGAGGTTCAGATCATCCTCTGTGTAAGCCACTACCGCCTCCGCTTATGCCGGCTTCGCCAAGGCTTCGATCTTTGCAATCAAGCTGTCGACGACGGGCTTCGCCAGGTCGCCCACGCCTTGAATGGCGAGGACCTTGTTGGCAGCCTCCTTGAGCGCAGGAAGGGCGGCCGAAACAAGCGCGGCGAGAGCCGTCTTCTGCTCGGCAGAAAGCTTGCCCACCAGACCCGAGATACCGTCAATTGAGGTCACGGCCTCTTGCAGCTTCGGCAGGGCGGCTTGAGCTGTCGCTGTATCCGTGATGCCACCAAGAACGCCCTTCAGGCCATCAAGAGCAGTCGTCACCTGCTTGCCGACATCAACGCCTTCGACAAGGATCTCCGTGACGGCAGGCGGAGTACCACCGGTTTCGGTGGTGACCGTCGGTTTGCTGCCTTGACCGAGGAAGTACCACAGGGCGCCTGCAACCAGGATGACGGGGACCAGCCAGGTCAGCCAGTTCGTCCCCTTCTTGGCACTTGCAGCGGCCTGGCTGGCAGTGGCCGAGGCAGCGCGTCCGGCTTGCGACGCAACTTGTGAGGCAGCCTGGGTTGCCTGCCCGGCAAAGCTGCTGCCGACGAGACCTGCACTGGAAAGAAGTTCCCCGAGACCAGAAGGCAGGGCGGCCTTGATGTTACCCTGCTGGGAACTCAGGAGCCCCGCCAGCCCGGAAGCATCGAGCCCGGAACTCTTGGCGCTCTTGGCCAGCGACCCCATGGCGAGCTGTCCGGCGATTGCCATCAGCGACGAGCTGGCGTTGCCGCCAAGTCCGGCCTGCTTGGCAACGGCACCGGTAAGGCCGCTGAGGGCGTTGTCACCGAGCAAGGATGTCAGCGCTCCCAAGCCGCCTTGTACGAACTTTTCGCTCTTGGCCCCGGTCAGCGCCGAGGTCAGCTTGCCGAACACATCCGGATCCGCCTCAGATACCGCATCAAACAGCGCCCGTGCGCCCACAGGCGAAGCTGCCTTCGTGCCCAGCGCCGCGAGGAGAGCTGGGACCGCAGTGCCAAGCGCCTTTTTCGCGGCATCGCCGCTCAGGCCCAGTGCCGCCGCGATCCGATCAAGCGCCGCCGGCGCGATCAATCCAATGATTTCCGTTACGATGTTGGTTGCCATGTCTGAGCCTCTCTCTTCTTCTGATGTTCTCTACTAAGATAAGTCAATGAAACTTCAATCTCAAGCAATTGGTTGACACATTAGAGCAAACATGACCACAGAGATTGTCTGTTTCGCGACAGATCCTCAATGAAACCGGGCGATCTTCGATCGCCAACCTGCGGTGGCACAGCCTTGTTGGCTCGGAGTTAAACGGCTCTCGTCTGCCGGCGACATCCGAGACCGGCCCACGTTAACGACTCTCGCCACCCCGATGGCTACCGCAGAGAGTCGACAGCGTTCGGGGGAGCCAGCTCAATTCGAGCTAGGTGATTGTTTTCATGTGCGTAAACTGGTGCTGCCAGAGAGGATCGAACTCTCGACCTCTCCCTTACCAAGGGAGTGCTCTACCACTGAGCTACGGCAGCCTGTGCGCGATGCGGGCGGACACATGCCACAGCTGGGGGGCAGGCGCAACCCCGTCGCTTGACGCCTCCGTCGGGGTCCCGCAGATATGCCACATGAGCACCAAGAAGGAGAGTGCGGAGGCGCGGAAACAGCGGCTGGCCAAGGCGCTCAAGGCCAACATCGCCCGGCGCAAGGCCCAGGCGAGACAGCGTCCACAGGCGGGCCGGGACAAGGCCGAATAGGGTTGCCCCAATTGGGCCATGTGTGCTTGTTAGCGCCCTGAGACAGGGGGCCGGACGGGGAATCGGGTTCAGGACCCGGGCTTGCAAGGGGAATCCCATTTCATGGACCGTATCCAGATCCGCGGCGGCAACCGCCTCAATGGCAGCATCCAGATCTCGGGCGCCAAGAATGCCGCGCTCCCGCTGATGATCGTGTCGCTGCTCACGCCCGAAACGCTCACCCTCTCCAATGTTCCGCGGCTTGCCGATGTACGTCAGCTGCAGCGCATTCTGCAGAATCATGGCGTCGACATCATGGTGGCAGGGAAGCGCCCTGGTCAGAACGGCCATAGCGGCGACACCAAGCAACTCTCGGCAAGGACCATCGCCGACACCACCGCGCCCTATGAGTTGGTGTCCAAGATGCGTGCCAGCTTCTGGGTTCTGGGGCCGCTGCTCGGCCGCTGCGGCGAGGCCAAGGTCTCGCTGCCCGGCGGCTGCGCCATCGGCACCCGCCCGGTGGACATGCATCTCCAGGCCATGGAAGCGCTCGGCGCCGAGATCGCCATCGAGGGCGGCTATGTGATTGCCAGGGCGCGGCATGGATTGAAGGGCGCACACATCGCCTTTGACAAGGTGTCGGTGGGTGCCACCCATGCTGCCCTCATGGCTGCCGTTCTGGCCGAGGGCGACACCATCATCGAGAATGCCGCAACCGAGCCCGAGATCGGCGATGTCGCCACCTGCCTCGTCAAGATGGGTGCCCGGATCGAAGGCATCCACACCACCACCCTGAGGGTGCGCGGCGTGACCAGCCTGCACGGCACCGAGCACAGCGTCATTCCCGATCGCATCGAGACCGGCACCTATGCCATGTGCGCCGGCATGACCGGCGGCGACGTCACGCTGAAGGGCGCCGACGCCGGGCATCTGGGCGCAGTTCTCGACGTGATGCGCCAGGCCGGGATCGGTGTCGATGTGACCAATGAAGGCCTCCGCATCCGCCGCAATGGCCAGGCGCTGGAGCCGGTCAGGGTCGAGACCCAGCCCTTCCCTGGCTTTCCCACCGATTGCCAGGCCCAGTTGATGGCGCTGATGACCATGGCCAACGGCACCAGCATGATCCGAGAGACCATCTTCGAGAACCGCTTCATGCATGTGCAGGAACTGGCCCGGCTGGGGGCCGAGATCCAGCTCCATGGCGATACTGCCGAAGTCCGCGGCGTAAAGAAGCTGACAGGAGCGCCGGTGATGGCCACTGACCTCCGCGCCTCGGTCTCGCTGGTCATCGCCGCACTTGCCGCCGAAGGCGAGACCACGATCAACCGCGTCTATCACCTCGACCGCGGCTTCGAGACCCTGGAGGAAAAGCTCCAGGCCTGCGGTGCAGACGTGAGCAGGATATCCGGGAACTGACGGCAATGCTCAAGCTTGCCGCCCTTGATGCCGAAGACCTCGCGGTGGTGTCTGCCCACATGCAGGACGCGCTGGTCAAGGCCGGCGATCTGGCCTTCAACAGCAGCCGCCGGCAGTTTGCCCTGGTCGCCAACCGCTTTGCCTGGGATGCCGACGAGGACCGGCAACGCCGGCGCAGTGGGCTTCATTTCGACCGCGTGCTGTCGGTCAGGTCACGCGGAATCCCCCGGCACGACGCCGATGCCGTCCTGTCGCTGCTCTCCATCGGCTTCGAAACGGGCGACGCACCGGCGGGTGACGTGGTGCTCACCTTTTCCGGCGGGGGAAACATCCGGCTGACGGTCGAATGCATCGAGGCGCAGCTCCGGGACCTGGGTCCGGTCTGGCAGGCCAGCAGCGTTCCCAGTCATGACGACACGGACGGCAAAGCCCCCTAGCAGTCCCGGCGGCCGCCCGGCTATTGTCGTGCCATGAACGACAAACTCAGGACACGGCTGCTGGCGGTCGAACTTGATTCGAGCATCGGACCTGGCCCCTCGCCCGAGGCCGAGCACGAACGCCGGGTCGCCATCTATGACCTGGTCGAAGAGAACAGCTTCTGCCTTGCCGCCGAGCCAACAGGCCCCTATCGCCTGCGGCTGTCCACGGCCGATGGCCGGCTGATCTTCGACGTGCTCAACGAGCGGGAGGAACGCCTGTCGCTGATCGGCCTCTCGATGTCGCCCTTCCGCCGCATCGTGAAGGACTACTACATGATCTGCGAGAGCTACTACCAGGCGATCCGCACCGCCACGCCGTCGCAGATCGAGACTATCGACATGGCGCGGCGGGGATTGCACAACGAGGGCAGCGATTTGCTGCGCGAACGACTGAATGGAAAGGTGGAGGTGGATTTCGACACGGCGCGGCGCCTGTTCACGCTGGTCTGCGTCTTGCACTGGCGGGGCTGACCCATCCTATGCCGGGCGATCTTCCCAGCGCCGTCCTCTTTGCCTGCACCCAGAACGTCATCCGCTCGCCCATGGCTGCAGCGATCATGAAACATTTCTATGGCCACAAGGTCTATGTCGCGTCCTGCGGGGTGAAGCCCGGCCAGCCCGATCCCTTCGTCAACGCCGTGATGGAGGAAATGGGCATCGACATGGGCAAGTACCGTCCGCAGGGTTTCGACGACCTCGAGGATTCGAGTTTCGATCTCGTCATCTCCCTGTCGCCCGAGGCGCATCACCGCGCGCTGGAGCTGACGCGCACCATGGCCATCGACGCGGAGTACTGGCCGACCATGGACCCCTCGATCACCATGGGTAGCCGCGAACAGATCCTCGACAGCTATCGGGAGGTGCGCGACACGCTGACGCGGAAGATCCGTCAGCGCTTCGGCAGCGTCGCTGCGCGCGGCGTATGATGACGGGGTGGTCATCATGCGATTGACGCGGGGCGAATGGGCGATCGCGATCTTTACCGCTACCTACGCCGTGGCCTTCCTCGCATACTTCATCAAGATCGCCGATCAGGAGTTCATCGGCTATCTGGCGACCATGGTGATCCTCGTCGGCCTCGTGGCCTGGAGCCACCAGCTGATGCGCTTTCCCCTGACCTTGCTCTGGGCCTTCACGCTCTGGGGTCTTGCGCATATGGCCGGCGGCAGCCTGCCGGTTGGGGACACTGTTCTCTACAATCTGGTCCTTATCCCGATTGCCGGAGACGGCGAACTCCGGATCCTGAAGTATGACCAGCTCGTGCATTTCTACGGTTTCGCGGTGACGGCGTGGATGCTGTGGTTCATCCTGCAGAAGCAGGCACCGCAGCTGCGCCGGACCCTGGCCGTCTATGCCTTCCCGGCCCTCGCCAGCATGGGGCTTGGCGCCGTCAACGAGATCGTCGAGTTCTCCGCCGTGATGCTGGTGCCGCACACCAATGTCGGCGGCTACTACAACACGGCGCTCGATCTGGTGTTCAATGCGCTGGGCGCCATCTTCGCCGTGCTGGTCTGCGCGGCATGGGAGTATGGTCAGACGCGTTCGCCAAGATAGCAACGCTTGCGGCGCGCGACGAACTCATTCAGCGCCTCATCGACGGCCGGATCGAGCGGTGGCTTTTCGTAGTTGCTGAGAATCTGCTTCCAGATCCGGTTGGCTTTCACAGGCGCGGTCTCGCGGCCGCGCTCCAGCCATGTGTCGTAGTTGTCCCAGTTGGAGACCATCGGCTGGTAGAATGCGGTCTCGTAGCGCGCCAGCGTGTGCGGCGTTCCGAAGAAATGCCCGGCCGGACCCACATCGCGTACGGCGTCAAGGGCCAGCGTCTCCGGCGTCACGCGCGGCGGCTCGCACCATGCAGCCATCATCTGCAGCATCTCGGCGTCGATGATCAGCTTCTCGCAAGACGCCGTCAGGCCGCCGTTGAGCCAGCCCGCCGCATGCAGGATGAGATTGGCGCCGCCGGTGATCGCCCCCCACAGCGACATCATGCTCTCGTAGGCGGCCTGTGCATCCACGTCGTTGGCGGCGGTCACGTTGCTGGACCGAAAAGGCACGCCGAGCAGGCGCGCCAGCTGGCCCGAGATCTGCGCGGCCTGCGTGTATTCCGGGGTTCCAAAGGCCGGTGCCCCCGACTTCATGTCGACGTTGGAGGTAAATCCGCCGTACATCACCGGCGCGCCGGGACTCACGATCTGCGCCAGCACGATTCCGGCCATCGCCTCGGCATGCTGCTGGGCCAGCGCGCCCGGAAGCGTCACCGGGCTCATGGCACCCGCCAGGGTGAAGGGCGTGATGACATTGCATTGCCCGTGTTCGGCCATGGTGATCAGCCCCTCGGCCATGGGCACGTCGAGCTGCAGCGGGGAATTGGTGTTGATGATGGCCGTGAAGACGCAGTGATCGCGCATGTCATCGCGCGTGCGGCCCAGCGAGATCGCGGCAACATCGATGGCATCGAGCGCCACGGCGCTGCCAAGTCCCTGTGGCTGCCAGTTCTTGTCGAGGAGCGTGGCCTGTGCGTAGTAGAGGTCGAGGTGGCGCGTGCGCGCATCGAGGTCGAGCGCCTCGAAGGGGCCGCCACCTTCCTGGTGCAGGATGTTGAGGCTCTGTACCACCTTGAGGAAATCGCATTGCTCGGCATAGCTGCCCTGCCGTCGGCCTCCGTCGAGATCACAGACATAGGCAGGCCCGCCGACTGAAGCGAAAAGCACGTGACCGTCGCCAACCTGCAAGGTCTTTCCCGGATCGCGCGCATGGAGCGTAAAGCCAGACGGCGCCTGCGCGAGCCAGTTACGCAGCATGTCGCGACCGAAGCGTACGCGATCGGACCCGGCTTCGACATCTGCGCCTCCTGCGGCATAGAGCGCGCGGGCGCGATCCGAGAGCACCTTCATGCCGATTTCCTCGAGGATTGTCAGCGCCGTGGCGTGGATGGCCTGCAGCGAGTCCTCCGAAATGACGGCAATGGGCGGATAGCGGTAGACCGGCTGGCGGAAGGGTCTCTGCATATTGCCAGAGGCGCTGCGGCTCGCACGTTCGCGACGCCGCGTCACGGATCAGGCCTTTCGCGGCGGAGTACGACGGCCGCCGAGCTGTCGAACTCGCGGGCAAATCGATGGCCGGCGTAGACGGCGTCGGCAACAGGTCCTGGTGAGAAGCAGTCGCCAATGCGCGCGACCGCCGGCGCAGCCTCGTTCTGGGCGAGCTCCCTGTAAAGATCGTCAACAGGCAGGCGCCCGGTCACCAGCACGATGCTTCCGAAGGTCATCGTGACGGGACTGGCAGAAAGCGCGTATCCGAAGGTGGCACGGCCTTTCGCCACAGCCTGGAGGATGTGAGACACGAACAGGCGGATGCCAAGGTCCAGCAGCCGCTGCTGGACGAAGCCCTGCTCGTCGGTCATCTGCGTCCAGGCCGAGACCGCGGGCTGGCTGGTTACATAGGTGACATCATGCCCCTCCCGCCGCAGCTGTTCGGCGAGCGCACCGCCCATGTAGTAGTTCTCATCGTCATAGATCAGGACGGGCCCC
Source organism: Alphaproteobacteria bacterium (assembly GCA_026400595.1). Taxonomy (GTDB): domain Bacteria; phylum Pseudomonadota; class Alphaproteobacteria; order Rhizobiales; family Aestuariivirgaceae; genus Aestuariivirga. The sequence goes on from JAPLOT010000339.1 coordinate 13,018, forward strand.
TGAAGGTTGTCGAGATCATCAGGCGTACGTGTCACCGCATCGGCATCGATCAATGCGGGCTGCTCGCGGGCGGTGCCGATCCCGTCGCGCCGCCAGCGGCTACCGGTTGCGATCACGACCTGATCTGCGCCGAAGTCGCGGATGTCAGGTGCCGCAAGCGCGCTCTCGCGATAGATGCTCACATTGGAAAGTTTCTCCAACAGATGCTGACGATGATCGCGCACGCGGATCCAGGTCGACAGGCCGGGAAGGGCAGAATCGTGCAACAGCCGCCCGCCCAGCTCGCGGCCACGCTCGGCGAGCGCCACCTCGTAGCCACGCTGGCCCAGCGCCAGCGCCGCCTCGAGGCCGGCAGGCCCGGCGCCGACAATCAGGATGCGCTTGTCGGAAGCGCGCGCGGGGATCCGCAGCGGATGCCAGCCACGCCGCCATTCCTCGCCAATCGTCGGATTCTGGGTACAACGCAGCGGTACGGCCTCATTGTTGGCCGAGCGGCAGATGTTGCAGCCGATGCATTCGCGGATCTCATCCTCGCGGCCGTCACGGATCTTGGCCGGCAGAAAGGGATCGGCAATGGAAGGCCGTGCCGCGCCGATGAGGTCGAGTGTCCCATTCCTGATCTGTGCCAGCATCGTCTCGGGCGACGTGAACCGGCCAACGCCGACCACCGGCTTGCTGGTCAAGCCCTTGACGAAGCGCACATAGGATTCCTGGAAGGCTTCCGGCGAAAACCTTGCACTCTTCGAGTCGTTGCCAAGCGCGCCGCTCACATTCACATCCCAGAGATCGGGAAGTTCGGCCAACAGCTCGACAATCTCGCGAGCCTCGCCATCATGTGTGATGCCCGCGGGCCCATGCAATTCGTCCACCGACATGCGGAGCGCCACGGCACATGTGCCCTGGACCGCCTCGCGGGTGACCTCGATCATCTCGCGGACCAGCCGGGTGCGGTTCGCGAGAGATCCACCATAGGCATCGCTGCGGCGGTTGGTGCGGGGCGAAAGAAACTGCAGCGGCAGATAATCGTGGCCAGCATAGACATAGACGATATCGGCACCGGCGCGGCGCGCCCGCGTAGCCGCTTCCGCCTGCCAACCGAGAAGGGCGCGGATGTCGGCCTTGTCCATCGCCCGGGCCGATCCAGGTCCAAGCAGGTGCAGGCCCTGGCCCGATGGCGAGACCGCCGCATCGCGCGAGAGGCGGTTGTTGCAATGAAAACCGCCGTGCCAGAGCTCGACGGCCAACAGGCTGCCGTGTTCGTGCACGGCATCGGCAGTGACCGCAAGCGCACGGACATCATCCTCGTCCCAAAGCGAGAGATAGGCAAAGGGAAAATCGTCAGATGACGGATGAATAGAACAGTACTCGGTGGAGACCACGCCCCATCCACCTTCGGCCTTGATACCGCGCAGCGCGGCCGAGGCCTTGGGCATGCGCCAACCCATGCCGGTGGCATGTGGCGTCTGGTAGAACCGGTTTGGCGCGGTCACCGGCCCGATTCGGACAGGCTCGAAAAGCTTCTGGTATCGCGGCTGGTTCACGCTCGGACTCCCCCGCTGCACAATGCCTGCAGGGCCGGAAAAGCGCAACCTCGGGCCTATTCCTCGTCGAAGCGGGAGGCAACCAGCGCCTCGAGCGCCGCCATTGCAGCCTCGGCCTGCGGGCCCGACGCCTCGACGAGGATCGAGGTTCCCATCGCCGCGGCCAGCATCATAAGACCCATGATGGAGGTGGCAGGGACAGTCTGGCCATCGCGGGTCACGGTGATGTTGGCGTCGAAGCCCTCGGCACACTTGACGAACTTCGCCGAGGCGCGAGCGTGAAGGCCGCGCTGGTTGATGATGGCGAGTTCCTTCGAGAGCGCCGGCACGTCAGTCTCCCAGGATCTGACTGGCGATGTTGATGTACTTGCGACCTGCGTCCTGCGCGGCGGCGGCCGCCTTCTCGAGGTTCGAGGTCTTGCGCACGCGCGCCAGCTTCACCAGCATCGGCAGGTTGAGGCCGGCGACGACCTCGACACGGCCGATCTCCATCAGCGAAATCGCGAGATTGGAAGGTGTTCCGCCGAACATGTCGGTCAGGATGATCACCCCTGCCCCGGCATCGGCCCGGCCGATCGCATTTGCAATGTCGACGCGCCGCGCGTCCATCTTGTCATCGGCGCCAATCGAAATCGTCTCGATCCCGGTTTGGGGTCCGACGATATGCTCGAGCGCAAAGAGAAACTCTTCTGCCAGACGGCCATGGGTGACCAGGACGAGACCGATCATCGTTGCGCTGAGACTCCATGCTCCGGCCAGTTCGGGGAGGCGCAACATGCCCAGATCGGGGATCGCTTGCAAGACGTCATTGCGGTCTCCTGAACAGATCGAGCGCCGCCCTCACCCGGGCCGGCGCGGAGGCCGCGAAGGGATCGATCTGCACCAACGGCAGCCCAAGACCAAGGATATCGAGACGGCTCCCTGTCAGGTCGGGCAGGCGCTCGATGTCGGCCGACCTTTCGAGGCGCACCGCCAGCCGCAGAGTCACGTCATCCTCCGCCGGCAGCGCCGCGATGCCCAGGCCGCGGATCTCGAGCTTTCCCTTCAGCATGGCAGGCGCGCTGGCCTGCAGGTCCCCACCTCTTCGGGTGATGACGACCTGATCGTCGGCCACCAGCCTGGCATCGCGAAGGATCCCGTCGATCCCAAGCCCCGGCTGGTCGACAAGGCGCAGGGCCAGGTCCGATTTGCCGGCCCCCGGCGGCCCAAGAAGCAGAACCCCTTCGCCATCCACAGAGAGACAGGTCCCGTGGATCATGGTGGAATCAGCCATAGGGCGGCACCCAATCCTCCGGAACGGCTGGCAGGCGGACAATGAAGCGCGCCCCGAGGACAGTGCGTTCGCCGGTGGCATCGGCCTTGCCCAGGCGGTTCTCGGCCCAGATCCGGCCCTTGTGGGCCTCGACGATCTGCTTCGAGATGGACAGGCCGAGGCCGGAATTGGCGCCGAAGCTGACCTCCGGCCGGTCAGTGTAGAACCGCTCGAAGATCCGCTCCAGATTGTCCGGCCTGATGCCCGGGCCAGAGTCGTCGACGCGGAACTCCACCTCGTCGCCAACCCGCCGCATGCGGACGTTGAGGCGGGTGCCTGGACGGGTGAAGGACCGCGCATTGTCGAGCAGATTGCGAACCACCTGACCAAGGCGGGAGTCCTGGCCGACAACCATGTAGCCCCTCACCGGATCCATGCCGGGCGGGAGGCGAGCGATATCGAGCTGGATTTCGGCCTGATCGGGCTTGCGCACTTCATTGGCGAGATCGACGATGGCGGTGAGCAGCTTCACCATGTCGACCGCGTGAAGCTCGGCGCGCGCCAGCTCCGCATCGAGGCGTGACGCATCGGAGATATCGGTGATCAGGCGGTCAAGCCGCTTCACGTCATGCTTGACGATATCGATGAGGCGGGCGCGCTGTTCGTCGGTCTTCACGAATGAGAGGGTTTCGACGGCGCTGCGCAGCGATGTCAGCGGATTCTTCAGCTCGTGACTCACGTCGGCGGCGAAAGCCTCGATGGCGTCGATGCGGTTGTAGAGCGATGTCGTCATGTCGCGGATGGCGCCGGAAAGTTCGCCGATCTCGTCCTGGCGCGCAGTATAGTCCGGGATCTCGACACGCTTGTTGACGCCGCGCCGCACACGTTCGGCGGCGGCTGCGAGCTTGCGCAAGGGTGCCGCGATGGTGCCGGCAAGGAAGACCGAGAGCAGGATGGTGACCAGCGCCACCAGTCCGAACGTCATGAAGACCACGCGACGTTCTGCTCCGAGCACGCTGTCGATCTCGCCGCCCGAGGTGGACAGCACCAGGGCGCCGAGCACGGCCCGATAGCGCTGCACCGGCACCGAGACCAGAACCACGATCTGGCCGCGGTCATTGAGGCGGACCAGGCTCACTGACGCGCCGTTGAGCGCCGCCGCGACTTCCGGGAAGTCCTTGCCATTGTCGAGCCCATATTCCGGCTGACGCGGATAATCGTAGGAGAAGGCCCAGGTCAGGAAGCTGTCCCAGAGCTGCTTGAGGGGATTGCCGGCATCGACCGCCAGGGGCGGGAGTTCGCTCTGGATGATATCGCCGCGGCTGTAGAGAAAGCGGCTGTCGATCACGAGGTTGCCCTCTGGATCGACGATGCGGGCGCGCACCGTGGTATTGGCGAGCAGCCGCCGGAGAATGGGTCCTGCCGTTTCCGGATTGATGGGAAAATCGAGTCCCGAGAGCTGGTCGGCATCGGGTCTGGCCTCGTCGAGCGTATCCGAGAGCGAGTCCGGATCGATGACGATGGATCCCGTGTCCACCGTTGCGGAACCGGCAATGGCTGCGGCAATGATGTGGGCCTGGGTGGTCAGGCTCTGGACGCGCGCGTCGATCAGGCCCTGGCGGAACTGATTGAAATAGAGAATGCCCGCCACCAGAACGACAAGACCTAGCAGATTCAGGAAGACGATGCGGCTTGTCAGGCGGCGCGGAATGAGATGCCGGAAGCCGCCCCGTTGCGGCGCTGCGGGTCCGGTGGATTCGGTGGAGTCAGGACTTTCCTCGCCCTCGGAGCGAGTCTCGGCCTGCGCCGCTTGCACCTTATCCAGCATCTCCGCCCGTTACTGTTCCTTGAAGCGATAGCCAACGCCGTAGAGCGTCTCGATGGCATCGAAGTCGGGATCGACCTGATTGAACTTCTTGCGCAGCCGCTTGATGTGGCTGTCGATGGTGCGATCGTCGACATAGACCTGGTCGTCATAGGCCGCGTCCATCAGCGCGTCGCGGCTCTTCACGATGCCGGGTCGCTGGGCCAGCGACTGCAGGATGAGGAATTCGGTGACGGTGAGGGTCACCGGCTTGCCATCCCAGGTGCAGGAGTGGCGATCGGGATCCATGGTGAGTTTGCCCCGCTCGATGACCTTCGGCGCCTCGGCCGGGCCTGCAGCCGGATCGCGGTTTGGCGCGCGCCGCAGCACGGCCTTGACGCGCTCGACCAGAAGCCGCTGCGAGAAGGGCTTCTTGATGAAGTCATCGGCTCCCATCTTGAGGCCGAAGAGTTCGTCGATCTCGTCGTCCTTGGAGGTCAGGAAGATTACCGGCAGATCGGACTTCTGGCGGATGCGTCGCAGCAGCTCCATGCCGTCCATGCGCGGCATCTTGATGTCGAAGATGGCCATGTCCGGCGGCGTGTCCTGCAGTCCCTGGAGAGCCGCAGCGCCGTCATTGTACTTCTGGACCGCATAGCCCTCGTTCTCGAGCGCCATGCCCACCGAGGTCAGGATATTCCGGTCGTCGTCTACCAGCGCGATCGTCGGCATCTTCTTGTTCATCCTTGTTGAAATCCCGTAGGGTGGCACTAGGGGCGGAACTGGAACAAAATGTGGCGGACAGGATAGGGCCTCTTGCCGCCGAATGCGAGGTGATATGGCGTCAAAACCCCGGAGTTTCACCGGCCGCGAGGCGCGGATCCTGCTGCGCAGGGCCCGTACCGGTACCTTGGCCAGCCTGAATGCCGAAGGCGGAACGCCTTATGCATCCTTGGTTAACGTTGCAACTGACATCGAAGGGCAGCCCCTGATCCTTGTTTCAACCCTCGCCTGGCACACGCGCAACCTGTTGGCGGATGGCCGCGCCAGCCTCATGGTCGCGGAGCCCCCCGCCTCCGGCGACGCCCTTACCGGCCCGCGCGTGACGGTCATGGGACGCTTCGTCCCCAGCGAATCGGAGCAGGTGCGGCGGCGCTATCTGGCGCGGCATCCACAGGCGGCGCTCTATGCTGGCTTTGGCGATTTCGGTTTCTGGCGGATGGAGCCGGCGTTGGCCCATGCCGTGGCGGGGTTCGGCCGGATCGAGACCCTTGACGTGGATGAGGTGTTTCCCTCAGCGCCGGACATGGCCGAACTGGAAGCCGGCGCCATCGCGCATATGAATGAGGATCATGCCGATGCTGTCCGGCGCTATGCAACCCGGCTCCTGGGGGCGGTCGACGGGGATTGGAAAATCGCGGCAATCGACCCGGATGGCGCTGAAATCGTCAAGGATGAAGAGGTTCTGCGGCGAAGCGCTTCGCCATAGGTTCTGGCCAGATTTCAGCCCGGGAGCCTCGCATGGACATCGCCGCCACCACCCCAATCCGCGCCGAACTTGACAGGCTGGGCCTGCGCTGGCTGGACCAGATCTCTTGGAACGCCCCGGCTGCGGCGCTCTTCCAGGAGGCGGTTCTCCGCGGCGAGGGCGTGGTAGCGGATGGCGGCGCCCTCGTCGTCTCGACCGGCGCCCATACCGGGCGCAGTCCCAATGACAAATTCATCGTACGCGATGCCACCACGGCGGAGACCGTGTGGTGGGACAACACCGCCGCCATGACCCTGGAATGCTTCGCCCGGCTGAAACAGGATTTCCTCGCCCATGCCCGCCTGCGGAGCGTCTTCGTGCAGGATCTCTTCGGCGGCGCCGATCCGCTCCACCGCCTTCCTGTCCGCGTCATTACCGAACGGGCCTGGCACGCGCTTTTCATCCAGCACCTGCTCATCCGACCGGGGAACCATGACGGTTTCACGCCGCAGTTGACCATCATCAATCTGCCTTCCTTCAAGGCCGATCCCGCCCGTCACGGCACGCGCAGCGAGACGGTCATCGCACTGGATCTCGCCAATGGCCTCGTGCTCATCGGCGGAACGCAGTATGCCGGCGAGATGAAGAAGGCTGTCTTCACCGTTCTCAACCATCTCCTGCCGGAAAGGGGAGTCATGCCCATGCATTGCTCCGCCAATGTCGGCGCGGATGGCCGCAGCGCCGTCTTCTTCGGTCTCTCGGGTACCGGCAAGACGACGCTCTCGGCCGATCCGGCGCGAACACTCATCGGCGATGACGAGCATGGCTGGTCCGCGCGCGGCATCTTCAACTTCGAAGGCGGCTGCTATGCCAAGGTCATCCGCCTCTCGCCCGCGGCAGAGCCCGAGATCTTCGCGACCACGCGGCGCTGGGGCACCGTGCTCGAGAACGTCAGCATCGACCGAAACAGCCGGTCACTCGATCTCGACGACGCCAGCATCACCGAGAACACGCGCGCAGCCTATCCGCTCGCAGCAATTCCGAATGCGAGCCGCAGCGGTCAGGCAGCAATCCCGAAGACAATCGTGATGCTGACGGCAGATGCCTTCGGCATTCTGCCGCCCATCGCCAGGCTCACGCCGCAACAGGCCATGTATCTTTTCCTCTCCGGATACACGGCCAAGGTGGCCGGCACCGAGCGCGGCGTGGCCGAACCGCAGGCGACGTTCTCCACCTGCTTTGGCGCGCCCTTCATCCCTCGCCATCCCTGCGTCTATGGCAAGCTGCTGCGCGACCTGATCGCCCGGCACGATGTTCAGTGCTTCCTGGTGAACACAGGCTGGACCGGTGGCGGGCATGGCCAAGGCCAGCGCATGCCGATCAAGGTCACGCGCCGGCTGCTCAATGCTGCGCTCGACGGCGAACTGGCCACCGCGGCGATGCGCATCGATCCGAACTTTGGCTTTGCCATTCCGCTGGCCGTCAGTGGCGTGGACCCCGCCATTCTCGACCCGCGCGGCACCTGGGCGGATCCGACGGCCTATGATGCCGCCGCGCGCAAGCTGGTGGGCTTGTTCGTGAAGAACTTCGCGCGCTTCGAAGATCATGTGGAAGCGGACATCCGGGCGGCAAGCCCGATGACCGCCATGGCCGCGGAATAGACTCAGCGCTCTTCGTGCGCGATGCAGATCCGCCCGGTCTCGTCGCGGCTCAGGGCCTGCTCGAAGTACATGCAGAGATGCGGCCCCTGCGCCTCGTGGTTGCGGCCTTTCTCGCGGAAGTAGCGGCAGGTCCCGCACGTTCCGAAGTTGCTCTGCCCGCTGGCGTTCAGCTGGCCCGCCAGAAGCTCACGAAGGCCGCGTTCCGTGCGGCGCCGGGTCTTGCTTCCCAGCTCCTGCGCCATCTTCGCAAGCCGCGCCCAGGGATCATGGACGAGCATCTCCTCTCCTGCCGGAGTCAGGGTCAGTGTGACCGAGCGCTTCTCGCCGTCGCGGAGGGCCTTGGTCACCAGCCCCTTGCGCTCAAGTGCCATTACAGTCTGCGATATGGTGCCCTTGGTGGCACCGAGATATCGGGTCAACGCACCTGGTGAATTCGAGAAGCGATTGGCACGCGCCAGATAGCGCAGCGCTTCCCATTGCGCTGGATTGAGACCGCGATCATGTTCCTGTGCCCGCAACAGCCTCGACAGCCGCTCCATCGGCCAGATCAGAGCGGCGCCGTCGGTATCGTCCTCTTCATTACCCATGGTCTGTCACGCGGTCAGGACGATGCCGGCCGATGCCGGCCAGGCGAGATTGATCTTACTGCCGGGCAGCGCCACTCCGGCTGCATGCTGGCCATCATGCTGCAGCGACACCGACACCGGTGCCGGAACGCCGGGAACCTGCACAAGATAGCGGCTGCGGTCGCCGAGATATGTGGAGGCGACGAGCTTGCCGGTCACGACGTTGGTACCAGTCCTGGCCTTTCCGGTAAGCACCGACAGTTTCTCGGGCCTCACCGCCACGTGCACGGCGTCGCCGACCGAAATCCTTGCCTCGCTCGCCGGTGCGCGCAAGGTGCCGATCGAACCTGCATCGACTGAAATCTCGTGGCCGATCTTGGTCACCCGGCCGGCAAAGAGATTCATGGTGCCGATGAACTCGGCAACCTCACGGCAGTACGGCCTCTCGTAGAGGCCGGTCGCCGTATCGATCTGCAGCACCTTGCCGCGCGCCATGACGGCAATGCGGTCCGACAGGGTGAGTGCCTCCTCCTGATCATGCGTCACGAAGACGAAGGTGATGCCAACGCTGCGCTGCAGGCTGCGGAGTTCCACCTGCATCTCCTCGCGCAGCTTCTTGTCGAGTGCGCCCAGCGGCTCATCGAGGAGCAGCACCTTGGGTCGGCACACCAGTGCGCGGGCCAGTGCGACGCGCTGGCGCTGCCCACCCGACAGCTGATGCGCGCCGCGCTGCTCATAGCCTTCGAGCTTCACCAGTGCGAGCGCCTGGTCGACCCGCGCCTTCTCTTCCGCCCGGGCAAGCTTCAGGCGCTTCAAGCCGTAACTGACGTTCTCGACGACATTCAGGTGCGGGAAGATCGCATAGCTCTGGAACACCATGTTGGTGGGCCGGAGATTGGCAGGCACGCCGGCCATGGGCTGGCCGTCCAGCAAGATCGAACCGGCGGTGGGCTGATCGAGCCCGGCCAGCATGCGCAGCAGGGTGGTCTTTCCGCAGCCCGACGGTCCCAGCATGGAGAAGAACTCGCCGCGGGCGATGTCGAAACTGACGCCATCCACGGCCGCCACCGGTCCGAAGTCGCGGCGGACATCCTTCAGCGAAATGATCGTATCGGCCATCGGTTCCGTCATCATGCCGGCTTCTCCTGCACGCCGCGACGCCGCAGCAGTTCCGCCGCCACCACGAGTATCGTGGAGACCAGCAGGATCAGCGAGCCCAGCGCCAGGACGCCGGGCAGCTTGTTGGGAAACCGCAACTGACCGAAGAGGAAGACCGGCAGGGTTGGATCGGTGCCGCTGAGGAAGAAAGCCATGACGAACTCGTCGAATGAGATGATGAAGCACATGAGCAGGCTGGAGATGACCGCAGGCCAGGCAAGCGGCAGCGTCACGCGGCGGAAGGTGCCCCAGCCATCCTCGCCGAGGTCGCGCGAGGCTTCCTCGAGGCTCTTGTCGAAGCCTTCGAGCCTGGACATCAGCACCATGATGGCGAAGGGCAGGCAGATGAAGACATGCGACGCGCCCACCGTCAGCAGAGACAGTTCGACATTGAGGATCCGCACGAGGATGACCAGCAGCGCCACGGCAAAGATGATGGAAGGCACCACCAATGGCAGCATGAGGGCAGCCGCAATCGCGCCTCCGCCACGCAGCCGGTAGCGGGTCAACGCGATGGCCGTCGGAAGTCCCACGGCGGTCGCAATCACCGCGACGATGGTCGCGACGACAAGCGAGTTCCACAGGGCACCGAGCATCGAACCATTGGCGGCCATGGATGCATAGTGCTTGAGGGTGAAGCCCTTCAGCGGAAACACGGCAAATGTGTTGTCGTTGAAGGAGAAGAGCGGCATCAGCAGAACGGGGCCATAGAGAAAGACCGTGAAGAGGATGGCGTAGAGCGTGAGCGGGGTGAAGATCTTCCTCATCTCAGGCGCTCCGGGCCCGGATCTTGCGATACCCCACCGCCCACATGAAGAGCAGCGAGAGCAGGGCCACGATCGCCATCATGACGATGGAGAGTGCGGCGCCACGCGGCGAGTTGTCCTGCTTGAGAAAGAGCGACTGGATCGAGTTGCCGATCATGGTGCCGCCTGGTCCGCCGACCAGCGTGGGCGTCACGTAGTCACCGACGGTCGGAATGAAGACCAGCAGTGCAGCCGAGATGGTGCCCGGCAGCGACAGCGGCAAGGTCACGCGCCGGAAGCGCTGCCACTTGCTGTCGCCGAGATCGGTTGCCGCCTCGAGCAGCGAACGGTCGATTTTCTCGAGCGAAACATAGATGGGCAGCACCGCGAATGTGACCCAGGCATGGGTCAGCGTGATTACGACGGCGGGCGGATTGTAGAGCAGAAAGCTCAGGGGCTCCGAGATGATGCCGAGGCTCATCAGGCCGGAGTTGATGACGCCGTTGAAGCCCAGCATGATCTTCCAGGAAAAGACGCGCAGCAGATAGCTGGTCCAGAAGGGAATCGTGATGATGATGATCCACAGCGCCTTGTAGCGCGTCACCCGGAAGGCCAGGAAATAGGCCATGGGATAGGCGATCAGGATGACGGCTGCCGTCACCGCCAGCGACATCACCAGCGATTTCAGCATGAGGATCGCGTAGACGGGGTTCTTGAAGGGGAAGGGAATCCCCATCCACATGGTCGGCTCGTCCGCCGGCTCGATCAATGCCCAGTAGTTGGCCAGCGTGAAACTCGTGTCGAGCTCGAAGCCGTTCTGCGTCCAGAAGCTGAGCGTCACCAGGGCCAGCATGGGCGCGACCAGCATGGCCACGATGATCAGCATCGCTGGCGAGAGAAGCGCATAGCCCGCCGCCAGGCCCGAAAACCCGGCGGCGGTCTGTCGCGGCATTGCGTCCGGCATGGCGGCGCTACTGCTTGAGGGCCTTGAGCTCTTCCCAGACCTTGTTCTGTTCGTTCACCACCTCATTGGGCATGGTCTTGAACAGGATGGCGCTCTTCATATGCTCGACGGGATCCTTGATGCCCATGGCGACAATGGCGTCGGCCTGTGCGACTTCGAAGGACTTCATGTTGGCATGCCCGTATCCTGACCCCTCGATCAAGACCTTGCCGGTTTCCGGCGATAGCCAGGCATCGATGAAGTCATAGGCAAGCGCCGGGTCGGCCTTGCCGGAATTCAACAACGTCAGGCCGCAGAACCAGGTGAAGTAACCTTCCTTCGGCTTGGCATAAGCGATGGGAATGCCCTGGGCCGAGAGATTCTTGATCGTGTCGTTCCAGGAATAGGCGGCAATGATTTCGCCCGATGCAAGACCCTGCTGGATCTCGGTGGCATCGGTCCACAGCATGCGGTTGATCTGCACCGCCTTGGCCGCCATGGCCTTGGCCGCCTCAAGGTCTGCTCCCGAGAGCTTGTAAGCCTGGTCATAAGGCATGCCATTCACCATCGCGCCGATCTGAATGACCAGATAGTCGTCGAGCAGCGCAACCTTGTCCTTGTATTTCTCGTCATAGAAGATGGCCCAGGTCTCGCCATCCTTGAAAGCATCGCCAATCAGGTCGGGACGATAGGCGATGGAGGAGTTGCCCCAGTCGGCGGGTGCCATCACCACATCGCTGCCACTCATCACGCCATCGGCGGTCTGCAGGGCGGGGAAGATATCCTTCCAGTTGGAGAGCTTCGCGGTATCGATGGGAACCGTGAGTCCGGCGGTGACGAAGCGGTTCACCGAGTAGTTGCAGGGATGCATCACGTCAGCGGCGAAGCCGGCGCGGACCTTGGCCAGTGCATCTTCCTCGCCGGCAAAGATCGAGAAGTTCGGCGGCCCGCCATGCTTTCCGACATAAGAGCCGAAGTAGTCCGGCACGTCGTAGCCGGCCCATTCGAGGCAGGTCAGCACCTCGGCGGCAGCAGTCAGCCGCGGCAGCACGGTAAGGCCGACGCCAAAGGCGGTGGCGCTTTTCAGCATCTCGCGCCGGGTCAGTTTCCCGGTTGACATGCGGTCGATGAACTTGATGCGTTGCATTAGTGATTTCCTCCGTTTTTCTGGTTCTTGACCCGAACCATAAACCGGAAGCCGCGGAAAACGGAAGCCCTTCTCTCGAACCTCAGCGCCGGCCGGCGCCCGAGACGCGGCTCATCTCCTCGCTGGCATGGGCGGCCAGCACGCGCCCTGCAAGGTAAAGAGAACCGCAGATGAGGATGCGGGGCGCAGGTGCCGCCAGCGCGGCCTGGCGCAGGGACTCGTCGAGCGAGATCGCGGTCTCGGCCGAAAGCCCCGCGGCACGGGCTGCTTCGGCCAGCGCTTCGGCGGAGACGGCATTCTCCTCGTCCGGAATGGTGAGGGTTACCACCCTGGCGGCAATTCCGGCAAAGCTCTCGATGAAGCGGCCGACGTCCTTGGTGTTGAGCATGCCCCAGACCAGCACCAGCGGGCGGGAGTGGCGGTCGTTCAGGTCGGAAAAGGCCTGGGCCAGCACCCGCCCGGCCGAGGGATTGTGGCCACCGTCCAGCCACAGTTCCGCATCCGCCGGCACGAGGGACCACAATGCACCCGGTCCCAGCCGTTGCATCCGGGCAGGCCACGTGGTGGCCTTCAGGCCCTCAGCGATATGGGCATCCGTGATGCGGTCATCGTCGAGCAGCCGCAGCGCGGCAATGGCATTGCCGGCATTGTCGATCTGATGACGGCCACGCAGCTGCGGCAACGGCAGGTCGAGCAGGCCGTTTTCGTCCTGGAAAACGAGCCGGCCATGCTG
>JAPLOT010000369.1 GCA_026400595.1 Alphaproteobacteria bacterium
GCCGCGATGATCGACGGTGGGCGTGCAGGCTGCAACAAGGGTTGCACAGAAGGCTGCGGCAAGCCACATAGGCAATCGCGAAGGTGAGGATGGATGCATGGTTCTGAGTGCGGACCGGTATCTGGCGAACACGCTATTCGATTCCTTTTGCCCGAGACAGGGGGGCACAGCAAGACGATGATTCTGAAACGCTTCTTCCAAAGTTCCACGCTTCCCGTCCGTCCCCTCTATGAGGCAATTGTGGCTGCGGCACGGCGTCCCCTTGCCTATGCGGAATGGGGTGTTCCCGACACGCTCGACGGCCGGTTCGACATGATCGCCCTGCACATGTTCCTGGTGCTGGACCGTCTCAAGGGCGAGGATCGCGCCTTTCGACAGGAGCTGGTTGACGAGTTCTTTCGCGACATGGACCGGTCGCTGCGCGAGTTGGGCGTCGGCGATCTCTCGGTGGGCAAGAAAGTGCGCAAGATGGCGGAAGCCTTCTACGGGCGGCTGGCCGCCTACGACAAGGCCCTGGCAGGTTCCGCCGCGGAGCTGGAGGAATCCCTGTCCCGCAACGTCTATCCCGACGGGGCGCCGCCATCCGGCCTTGCGGCGCTGGCCGCCCATGTGCGGAAGACGCGGGAGTCACTTGCGGCCAAGGCTGCGGCGGATATCATGTCGGCCAGGGCTGTCTTCGAAGAGGGAGTCTGATGAAGCAGGTCAACTTCGAGTTTTCGCGACCACTGCTGGTCGACAGAGTACCTGCCGATGGCAGCTTCGAAAAAGTCGCCGCGGAGCCTCCTGAATGCGAGGCCCTGGCGCGCCGTCTGGGCGTTCCGGCTGTTCACGCAGTATCAGCTGGACTGCGGGCCATGCCATGGCGAGGCGGCGGGCTCAAGATCGAGGGGCGGGTGCTGGCCGATCTGGATCAGGTGTCGGTGGTCAGCCTGGAGACGTTCCGGCATCAGGTGAGCCACGAGGTTCTTCGATATCTCCTGCCGCCGGGCGCAGCGCCGACAAACGAAGAGGCCGACGCGGATCCGATCCTGCATGGCGAGGTCGACCTGGGCGAGATCGTTGCGGAGACCCTTGCGCTGGAACTGGATGCCTATCCGCGCAAGCCTGGAGAGAGCTTCGGCGACCATCTCGAATCCGGGGATGAGCCAGCGAAGGGAGCCTCACCCTTTGCGGCATTGTCGAACCTGAAATCAACTTGAGATTGCGTCAGATGAAGCTTTGGGAATGACTTTTGCGGTGCAATGGCCTATGTCACCCCGGGAACGGGGGCGTCACATGCGCAGCGTCCGGCACTGAGCCGCGAGGGGCATCGTCAAGATCTTGAAGACCAAACGACATTTGACCGTGGCGCTGGACGCGATGGGGGGCGACCGCGGTCCCGATGTAGTGATTCCTGGCGCGGAGCTGGCGGCAATCCGCCATCCTGACTTCCGGTTCCTCCTCTTCGGCGACCAGAGCCGCATTGCGCCGCTTCTGGAGCGCCATCCCAGGCTCAAGGAGAAATCCGAAATCCGGCACACGGATGTCTTCGTGGCCATGGATGCCAAGCCCAGTCAGGCGCTGCGCCAGGGCCGGGGCAAGAGCAGCATGTGGATGGCCATCGATTCCGTCCGGCAAGGCGATGCCGACGTGGCTGTGTCGGCGGGCAACACGGGCGCCCTCATGGCAATGGCGCGGTTCATCCTCAAGACCCTGCCGGGTATCCAGAGGCCGGCCATTGCCGCCATCTGGCCGACCTTGCGAAGCGAAAGCGTGGTCCTGGACGTCGGCGCAACCATCGGGGCCGATGCCCGACAACTGGTCGAGTTCGCCGTCATGGGGGAGGCCATGGCTCGCTGCCTCTTCGGACTGGAGAAGCCGACCGTGGGCCTCCTGAACATCGGCGTCGAGGAGATCAAAGGCGTCGAGCAGGTGAAGGAGGCCGCCCGCCTGTTGCGCGAGCTCGACCTGCCGATCCGATATGAAGGCTTTGTCGAGGGCGACGACATCGGCCAGGGCAAGGTGGATGTAGTGGTGACCGAGGGCTTTGCCGGCAACATCGCGCTGAAGGCGGCCGAAGGAACGGCCAAGCAATTGGCCAGCTTTCTCAAGGCGGCCCTGAACCGGACCCTCATGTCACGGCTGGGCGCGGTCCTCGCGGCCGGAGCCTTCCGGGCGCTCCGCGACCGCATGGATCCCCGCAAGCACAATGGCGGCGTTTTCCTTGGGCTGAATGGCGTCGTGGTGAAGAGCCACGGAGGCACCGATGCGCTGGGTTTTGCAACGGCCATCGATGTGGCGTACGACATGGTCCACAACGACCTCGTCAACAAGATATCGACCGACCTGGCCAAGCTGCATCTGCGGCTCGAACCACAGGCCGAGGTACTTTCGGATACCGCAGTATGACCCAGACAGGATTGGCCGGCACATGCCGCGCCGTTATTGCGGGCGTGGGCTCGGCCCTGCCGCAGCGCATCATGACCAATGCCGACATGAGCAAGGTCGTCGACACCAGCGACGAGTGGATCGTGGAACGCACCGGCATTCGTGCCCGCCACATTGCCGGAGAGGGCGAAACGACACGGACCCTTGGCCTCGCCGCTGCCCGCAAGGCGCTGGAGGACGCCGGCCGCGTTCCAGCGGATGTCGATCTCATTATCCTTGCGACATCAACACCGGACCAGACCTTTCCGGCCACAGCGACCATGATCCAGGCAGATCTGGGCATCACGCGCGGCGCGGCCTTTGATGTGCAGGCAGTCTGTTCCGGCTTTGTCTATGCCCTCGCCACGGCAAATGCGATGATCCGTTGCGGACAGGCGCAATGTGCGCTGGTCATCGGGTCGGAAACCTTCTCTCGCATTCTCGATTGGACAGACCGCACGACATGCGTCCTCTTCGGGGATGGCGCCGGGGCCGTGGTGCTGACGGCAGAAGCCGGATCGCGAGGCATTGCAGACCGCGGAATCTTCTCGACCCGGATCCGTTCCGATGGACGCTACGCGAACAAGCTCTATGTGGACGGTGGCCCTTCCACCACCGGAACCGTGGGGCATTTGCGCATGGAGGGCCGCGAGGTCTTCAAGCACGCGGTGGTCAACATCGCATCGGTCATGGAAGAGACGATTGCAGAGGCTGGATTGACGCCGGGAGACATCGACTGGTTCGTTCCCCACCAGGCGAACCGCAGGATTCTCGAGGGAACGGCCCGCAAACTGGGTATCTCCGAAGACCGCATCGTCATGACTCTGGATCGCCATGGCAACACATCTGCGGCGTCAATCCCGCTGGCCCTTGATGTGGCCGTCAAGGATGGCAGGATCAAGCGCGGCGACCTTGTGCTCATGGAAGCGATGGGCGGCGGATTCACCTGGGGCGCGGTTCTGGCGCGGTACTAGAGGTTCGCTTCTAAGCCCTTGAGTTCCCGCATTTTTTAATGTTGACGTGGCGCCGCGGGAGTCATACGTTCTCGGAAAAACCAGTTCCGGGGAGCTTAGGGAATGACCAGCAAGACCTTGACCCGCGCCGATCTCAGCGAAGCTGTTCACCGCCAGATCGGACTTTCGCGCAGCGAATCGGCAGATCTGGTAAAGTCCG
>JAPLOT010000346.1 GCA_026400595.1 Alphaproteobacteria bacterium
AGCAAACTCGAGGGCGTCAACAACAAGATCAAAGTCATCAAACGAAAGGCCTACGGCTTCCACGACCCAGACTACTTCGCCCTGAAGGTCAAGCAAGCCCTTCCGGGCAAGGAATCAACCACTTAAATTGGATGAGAACCGAACTTTGGGTATGCCAAGCGTGGCTGAGCCACGTGGGACCGCAACCCGCCTGGGAGACTCTGGGGTTATCGGTGGAGCCCCTAGCGCTGCCTGCTCCGCCTAGCGATCCCAATGACGAGCAGTCGCACCAATTATATCGGGACACGCTTGCCCATGTAATTCTGTCGGCTATGGAATCCGGCAGTGTCGTTGTTACTGCGGGCGGATGGGAGTGCGGAAAGGGAACATGGGTCGAACCTTGGTGGGCAGGCATTGTGACTGCGGTCAAAGGTGACGGAACAATTGTGGGAGCTCACCCTAACGGGAGGATCGACAATGAGATCGTAGACCTTCATCAGGGGCAAGTGTTATGCGTTCGGTTGGCTGACTCATCCAAGGACGAGCAGCCGCATTCCTCGATTTTGAAGACCGCTGTTGCCCGAATACGCGCACAGGGGGACTTTTTCAGCCGAAAAGAGTACTCAGCGTTTGGTGTCGATGCGATGGATGATTGGATCGGCCAGATGGAGACCGTCCAATACTTCTGTCCGCCTTGCCAGGCCAAAGCCCAGGCGGGATGGCGAAGCGCCATGACCGTCGCCCGCGCGATGACGCATCGCAGTGGCGCAGCGGCGGCTTTCCTCCGTCGGCAACTGCCAGGATTTCCCCCGGACGCCAAGCCTCGGATCATGCAAGCCGCATCTTACTACGATCAGATTATCGCGATGCTCAATCATGCCCTTATAGACAGCGGCAGTGGGAATTACCGGCAGTTCATCGGGGATATCCGACAACAGAAGATCCATGCAGATCGTGTGCTTCGGCCGATCAAAGATCTTTTGGCAACAGCAGCGGATGAAATGGAGCGAGCGCTGGCTGCCATGAAATGATCACCTCAAGCATTGGGCACGTGGAAACAGCACTGTAGATGCTTCCGCGTGCCCTTCGTGCAACATCGCTGGGTCAGAGACGAACAGCGCCGCCGTCCGTACGGCCGTCCTCTCGCCTGGTGCCCGTACGGGCTAACATTGGCGGAGGGATGAATGCTCCATGAAGACTGCGGCTAATTGACGATGGCGAAGGCACCGAAGCCATCGGCCGGTTAGTCAAAGAACAGCCCCGGCTCAACCTTGAATCGCTCGGACAAGAGCCGAATATGCGTCTTGCTCAACGCTCGCTTGCCATGCAGTATCTGACTTGCCAAGCCCCGATTGCCAAGCAGGCTTCCCAAGTCAATCGGCTTCATGTCGTTCTCACGCATCAGGTATTTCAGGGCATCCAGCGGCTTCATCTGGCCAATTTCGGCCCGAAGATGCTTGTCCTCATAATCGCCGACAAACTGGGTCAGAGCATCAAGGTAAGCCTTCTCACCTTCGTCAAGGCTGCTTTCATTACGAATGGCCAGGGTCTTCAGAAACTCGAGTGCGGACTCATACTGCTCCTTGCTCTTGAGGGAGACGAGGGGAAACTGCCGCACAAGGTCAAAGTAGCTGTCCCGAATCTTTTGGGTCTTGGTTTTCATAACTGAGCCTTCCACTTGTTCGTATCGTATTCCTTGTGGGTCAGCACCATCATGGCGTACACGGTAGCGGTGTTGTAATGGATGGCGGCAATCAGGCGGTACTTGTTGCCTCCGATGTCGAAAATCGTGACCGTGTTGCCGCTGGCGACCACGGCGGTGTCGGCACTGCCAAAGGTCTGCCGCACGTCCATGAACGTCTGCCACTGCGCCGCTTCGGTCGTGCCGAACCAGTCCTTCAGGGGCTTCTCGGCATCCCGGTATCGTTTCCAGAAATCCCGAAGCGTCTTGATGGATATTATCCTCATCATCGGCATCCCTTCCGAGCATGTTTACATTATGTACGCATCAGAGAGAAGAATCAAGGCCAAAGGAGGGATTCTTGAGAAATTGCATTGGGAGAATGATCCGCGGGCGCGGGCGCAGGTGGCGCCCAATTCCTTATTCGTTCCGCTGCACGGCGATGGCGGTGGGCTTGGAGAGCAGTTCGGCCAGGCGCAGGTCGCTG
>JAPLOT010000396.1 GCA_026400595.1 Alphaproteobacteria bacterium
CTGGAGGCGGAAGTTTTCCGGGATGGACGTATCGGATGCCAAGCGGTTAAGGGCGGTCGAGTCTGAGAACTCGCGGCTGAAGCGGATCGTGGCACAGATGGCGATCGATATGGAGATCCTGAAAGAGGCTGCCTCAAAAAAATGGTAGGCCTTTCCGGCAAGCGTGGGACGATAAGGAAAGCACAGTATCCGAATCACGTCTGGAGCTACGATATCCAGGAGGATCGGACTGAACGAGGTGGTAAGCTGCGGCTGCTCAACGTGCTGGACGAGTATACGCGCGAGGCTCTTGCGATCCGGGTGGAGCCGTCGCTTCCCTCGGCCAAGGTGATCGCGACGCTTTCGTGGCTCTTCGCGCTGCGTGGCGCGCCGGAGCACATACGAAGCGACAACGGTCCCGAGTTCATCGCCAAAGCGGTCAAGCAGTGGCTTGCCGATTTCGGCTGCGAGACGATCTACATAGAGCCGGGAAGTCCTTGGGAGAACCCGAGCTTCAACGGCAAGATGCGAGACGAGTGTCTGAACCGAGAGGTCTTCGCAAACGGGGCAGAGGCCAGGGCGATCATTGAGGCTTGGCGGATCGAGTATAATACAAACAGGCCGCACAGCTCGCTCGGCTACTCGACGCCGGCGGAGTTCGCCGCGCAAAGCAGGCAGGCGCAAGCAGAGAGCCGGCTCTCTGCTTGATCAATAAGCACGGTGCTCACTCCAGAGGTGGTACTGAAAACGGGGGCAAGTCAAGAACCTTCACTACTTCACAACCAACGCGCAACGTATGCTCTACGCGACGTTCGAGCTCAACGGCTTCTACATCGGCAGTGGGAGCGTGGAAAGCGCCTGCAAGCAGTACGGGCAGGGCAGACTCAAGCAAGCGGGTATGCGCTGGAAGTCTGAGGGTATTGAGGCGATAGCCCATTTGAGGTCTGCCCTACTCAACCGTCGAACTGACAACATACTGGAGGTAGCCCGAATCGCGGCCTAATCCCCATATCTGACATGGACCCATGCCAACCCATCCTTTTTTCAAAATCAGGTATTATTACCAGGTGACCGTCCGCGGCTGACTGTAGGCGTTCGGCCACCGTCGCGCCGCGCGTATGACTCTCTGGCCGACCAATCCGCCCAAAACAGGTAATGTTGGCAGTTGCCTGCGCGCGTGGGCATGGTAGAATGGACTTACCACCCAAGCAGACGGCTGATGAATTTCTCCTGAAAGGGTACGGATCATCGGCCGCCTGCAATCTTTTTGGGTTTCCCGTTCGGCAACGCGTGGGGCGATTGGTTGATGGTGAAAGCTGTCGGGTAGCTCACCGGCCTGCTTTCGATCCGGCGGTCGTCGAAGTGTTCCAGAGGGTTATGGACTCAAGAGAGCAAGCCACCGATATCGCGGCGTAGATGCCGTCTCTCTTGCCGCCAGAACGCACCGGCCAGGCAGAAAGAAAAGAGGCCGCGATTGCCCGCGGCCTCCTGTAACGTTTATCGGCTTACTGATGACGGTTACCGAATGCGTCTCTTGAATGCGAAGCCCGCGAGGGCAAGAACACCGCTCGCGAGGCCCAGAATGCTCGACGGCTCGGGAACGCACTTGGCATAAAATGCCATCTCATCAACGGCGGCCTCCTGGCCAGTTCCGCTGCATCCGTAGTAGGCCACTTCGACGCTGACCCATTTGGGCTGGTAGGGCAGGTAGCCCTCCCACGTCACTTCCGTCCATCCGCCAAGCGATGTGATCGGCTGCGACCACATAGCGCCGTCGGCGGGCGTGCCCGGCAGCGGCTTCGGTATGTTGTTGTCGGTCCACCAGTCCACGCCAAACAAGATGTAGGCGTTGCCGGTTGTGTAGACCGATGCCGTGAACCGGAAGAATTTTTGGTTCAGGGCCGGATTCCAGCCCGGCGACAAGCTGTCGTTCACGATCTGGCGGAGCCAGCCGGACGGTTGTCCAGGAGGAGTTCCGGGTGGGTTCGGATCATAGGCTATGTGCCCCCGGCCGAACACCGGAACGCCACCAGGGTCGGTGCCGTTTCCGTTGAACATCATGTTGCCGCTAGGATTCCATTCACTGCCCCCGAAGACGAAGCACGGGTTCGCTAACTCGTTGTAGGTGTCCCAAGTGTCTACAGTCCACCCTGTTGACGCAATTCCCAGGGTCAGGACCGCGACTCCTAACAGTGCAAGGTACTTCGGCATCTTCCTCTCTTCACTTCCTTTCCTGCGCCCACAGTTCTCCGCCGTTACCCGACGGCCTAGGGTTTAATTGCATGACGGTGCTAGCCGGCAGAAGCGGTCAAACGGCGGCCCAAAATTGCCTAAGACCACCCACCGGCATACAGCAAGCAACCCACGAAGCT
>JAPLOT010000138.1 GCA_026400595.1 Alphaproteobacteria bacterium
CTGACCCACTGGGAGACGAAGTCGGGCTATCCGGCCATGCTGGGTCTCGTTCGTGACCGCAGCGGCGACATCATCGGGCTGCACCGCACCTATCTTGGTGAACAGGCGGACGGGTCCGTTGGGAAAGCTCCCGTGCCCAAGCCCCGTAAGATGCTGGGCAAGATTGGTGGCGGGGCCGTGCAGCTTGCGCCCCTTGCAGATGGAGCAGCACTCGGCATCTGCGAAGGCATAGAAACCGGGCTCGCCGTCATGAAGGCCTGCCCCGGCCTCACCGTCTGGGCGACACTCTCCACCTCGGGACTGGAACAGGTGCAGCTGCCACCGGAAGCAAAGCGCGTCATCATTCTTGCCGACCATGACGATTCAGGGGCTGGTCTCCGTGCCGCCGAGACCGCTTCACGGCGGCTCCGCATGGAGGGTCGGGAGGCGGTCATCGCCTTGCCACCTGCGGAAGGACAGGACTTCAATGACCTGCTTCTGGCATCAGGGCCGGCGGCCGTGATGGATGCCATCGCCGCGGCCTTGCCGAAGCCGGAAGAGGCTTCGCCCGAGATCGGCCAGCACCGCCCGGTCAACTTTCTCCGCGACGGGAAGAGTATTCCGGTCATGCGTGCCGACGAGGGCGATCTGGCGCGCGCGGTGGAAAAGACATGGCAGTTGCTGCTCGCCTCGAACCGGACGCCGTGGTTGTTCCGCTATGCGGGTATTCCGACCTGGGTGGTACCCGACGACGAGGGCCGGCCGGTTGCCGCCACGCTGACCGAGGACCGGTTGCGACACATGCTGGCGCGGCTGGCACGCTGGGTGCGCGAGAACGCCAAGGGCGAACTGACCCCCGCGCCGCCGCCGGTGGCCGTGGTGAAGTCGGTGCTGGCAACACCTGACCCTGGCCTCCCGGTTTTGATGGGCATCGTCAACACGCCGGTGTTCGGCCGCAATGGCAAGCTGCTGACCAGCCCCGGCTATCACCCCGACGCCCGTCTACTCTATCAGCCGGCATCTGGTTTCACAGTTCCCGCCATTCCGGAGCGTCCGACGGCTGAACAGATCGCCGAAGCCCGCGCGCTCGTCTGTGAGGACCTCCTCGGTGACTTCCCCTTCGTCGGCGCCCCGGAGATGGCCCACTGCGTGGCGCTGCTGCTCCTGGGCTTCGTGCGCGCAATGATCGATGGGCCGACACCGCTGCATCTGATCGAGAAGCCCACGCCAGGAACAGGCGCCACGTTGATGGTAGACTCGATCACCACCATCCTCACCGGTGCCGGCGCCAGCGTGATGACGGAGGGTCGTGATGACGAGGAATGGCGCAAGCGCGTCACGGCAAAGCTGCGCCAGGTGCCGTCGATCCTGCTGATCGACAACCTTCGCAACAAGCTGGACAGTTCGGCCGTTGCTGCTGCGCTCACGGCGCCCTTCTGGGAGGACCGGATTCTCGGAGCGTCCGAGATGGCCAGGCTTCCGATCCGCTGCGTCTGGATTGCCACCGGCAACAATCCTGAGTTCTCCAACGAGATGGCCCGCCGCCTGGTGCGGATCCGGCTCGACGCCCATGTCGAACGCCCGTGGCAGCGCGCAGGATTCCGGCATCCCGATCTCAACATATGGGTGCGCGCCAACCGCGCCAGGCTTGTGGCCGCCTGCCTGACCCTCTGCCAGGCGTGGATTGCTGCCGGACGCCCGCGGGGCCAGCGCTCCATCGGCTCCTATGAGAACTGGGCAGGCGTGATCGGCGGCATTCTGGAGACCGCCGGCATCGACGGGTTCCTCGGAAACATCGAGGAGATGATGGCAGCGTCCGACAGTGAAGGCGCGGCATGGAGCGCGTTCATCACCGCGTGGTGGGATCGCTTTGGCACTGCGGAGTTAAAGTCAGCCGACCTCTACGAAACCGCCGTGAGCTGCGATCCACCGCTGAACCTCGGAGGAGGACAGGAACAGTCGCGCC
>JAPLOT010000084.1 GCA_026400595.1 Alphaproteobacteria bacterium
CCTGCCGATTTTCGCGTCAGGCTTTATGAGTCCCGGGGCAACAAGGAGGAGACCATCTACCGGTCCAAGGCCGTGGGAGAGCCTCCGCTGATGCTGGGCATTTCCGTCTGGACTGCCGTTTTTGACGCCATTGCCCGCACAAATCCCGGGCAGATTCCAAGGCTTGACGCGCCTGCGACACCTGAGGCCATATTGCGGGCCTTGAAAGGCGGCGGGGCATGAAGATCTGGGGCCACATCTGCGACGGGCTGGAGCGGCATCCGGCTTGTGCCCGCGTCACCGTCGTTGCCACCCGCGGCTCGGCTCCGCGCGAGGCGGGCGCCGCCATGGCCGTGACGCCGGAAGGCTATCACGGCACCATCGGCGGCGGCGCGCTGGAATGGCGAGCCATTGCCATCGCCCAAGCCATGCTGTCCCGCGGTGCCGGATCGCGCCGCACCAGCCATGCGCTCGGTCCCGAGCTTGGTCAGTGTTGCGGCGGTCATGTCGAAGTCCTGACCGAGGTCTTTGATCGCAGCTCCTTGCCGGACATTCGCCGCCGCATGGCGGAAGCGAGCGAAGCGCGCCGCCGTGTCTATCTTTTCGGTGCGGGCCATGTCGGCCGCGCCCTGGTCCTTGCGCTGGCGCCCCTGCCGTTCGAGGTGATGTGGGTCGACCCGCGTGCTTCGGCCTTTCCTGCGGTGATGCCATCCAATGTCACGCCGCTCGCGCCGGAAGATGTGCCCGCCGTCCTCGCCGAAGCACCGGACGGCAGCCTCGCCTTCATCATGTCGCACAGCCACGCGCTCGACCTTGCGATCGCCGATGTGGCGCTGCGCAACGCCTCGGTTGCCCGCGTCGGCCTGATCGGCAGCGCTACCAAGCGTGCGCGTTTCGTCAGGCGCCTGCGCGAGGTGGGCGTCGCGGAAGACCGCATCGATGGCCTGATCTGCCCGATCGGCGTCGAAGGCATTCGCTCGAAGGAACCGGCAATGATCGCGCTGTCCACGGCGGCGCAGATCGCATCGCTGCACGAACAGCTGCAGGAGGCCGCGCAGGCCTCGCCCGCAGTGCAGAGGTCGCGGGCATGAACAGGGGTCCGGAATATCTGCTCGAGGCCCTGCATGTCGTGAAGGTCTTCGGCACCTTGCGTGCCAATGACGACGTCACGCTGAAGGTGAAGCCCGGCGAGATCCATGCCTTCCTTGGCGAGAACGGGGCGGGCAAGTCCACCCTGGTCAAGATGATCTACGGCGCACTGCAGCCCACCTCCGGCGAATTCCGCTGGATGGGCCAGCCGGTGACCATCGCCAATCCGGCCGCTGCCCGAAAGCTTGGGATCGGCATGGTGTTCCAGCATTTCTCGCTCTTCGAGGCCTTGACGGTGGCGGAGAACGTCGCACTGGCCATGCCCGGAGACTTCGACATGGCGAAGCTCTCCGAGAAGATCGCCCGCGTCTCGAAGGAGTATGGGCTGCCGCTCGCGCCGACCGCCACCGTCGCCGATCTCTCGGTGGGCGAGCGCCAGCGCATCGAGATCGTGCGCTGCCTTCTGCAGGAGCCCAAGCTGCTGATCATGGACGAGCCGACGGCGGTGCTGACGCCCCAGGAGGCCGACCAGCTCTTCGTGACGCTGACCCGGCTGGCCAAGGAAGGCTGCGCCGTCATCTACATCAGTCATCGCCTGGAAGAGGTGAAGCGTCTCTGCCACAACGTCACCATCCTGCGCCACGGCAAGGTGGTGGCGAATGTCGATCCGGCCCGGGAAAATGCCGCGAGCCTCGCCAAGCTCATGGTGGGCGGTGACATCCATGTCGTGCGCGGCAACCGCAAGCATGCGGCGGGCGATGTGCGGCTGAAACTCGACCGCCTGTCGCTCGATCCGGACGGTCCCTTCGCTGTCGAGCTGAAGGAAATATCGCTCGACGTGAGGGCCGGCGAAGTTGTGGCCATCGCGGGCGTTGCCGGCAACGGCCAGTCGGAGTTCTTCGATGCCGTCTCGGGCGAGCGCATCCTGCACCGCGACTCCATGCTGCAGATCGACGGCAAACCCATGGGCCGCGCGGGCGTGAATGCACGGCGCAAGGCGGGCGCGGCCTTCGTGCCGGAGGAACGCCTGGGCCATGGCGCCGTACCGGCCTTCAGCCTGTCGGAGAACGTGATCCTCACCCGGCATGCGTCGGACAAGTCGCTGATCCGCTCAGGCCTCGTGCAGCGCGGAGATGCCTCGGGCATCAGCCACCGGGTCATCAAGGATTTCGACGTGCGCAAGGGCAAGCCCGATCCCGAGGCGCGGTCGCTCTCGGGCGGCAACCTGCAGAAATTCGTGATCGGCCGGGAGCTCGACCGCAAGCCCGGCATGCTGGTGGTGAACCAGCCGACCTGGGGCGTCGATGCCGGCGCCTCCGCAACCATCCGCCAGGCCATCATCGACCTGTCGCGCCAGGGTTCGGCCGTGCTGGTGATCAGCCAGGACCTCGACGAGATTTTCGAGATCGCCGACCGCATCGCCGTCATCTCGCGCGGCCAGCTGTCGGACGCCTATCCGGCCGACAAGCTCACCGCCGAGAAGACCGGCCTGCTCATGGCAGGCGAACACGAAATCAAAGAGGTGCGCCATGCGGCTGGTGCTTGAGAAGCGCGCCGAACAGTCGGTGCGCATGGCGATCCTCTCGCCCTTCATCGCGCTGGCGCTCACCGTCATCGCCGGGGGCATCATCTTCGCACTGCGCGGCCTCAATCCCTTCGAGGCGCTCTATGTCTATTTCATCGAGCCTCTGACCCAGGACTGGGCGCGCGAGCAGCTGATCGTCAAGGCAGCACCCCTCATCCTCATCGGGTCCGGTCTTGCCGTCTGCTACACCGCCAATGTCTGGAACATCGGTGCCGAAGGACAATTCGTCATCGGCGCCCTGCTGGCCGGCATGATCCCTGTCTACTTTCCCGCCTGGCAGTCGCCGGACGTCATGGTGGTGATGCTGGCGCTGGGCATCATTGGTGGCATGGCCTGGGGCGCCATACCGGCCTTTCTCAAGATCAGGTTCAGCGCCAACGAGATTCTCACGTCCCTGATGCTGGTCTATGTGGCGCAGTATCTCTTCGACTGGCTGGTGCGCGGTCCCTGGCGCGACCCGCAGGGCTTCAACTTCCCCAAGACGGTGAACTTCGCCGGCTGGCAGCTTCTGCCGAAGTGGGGCGAAATCCATATGGGCGCGCTCTTTGCGCTGATCGCCTCCATCGTCCTGGCAGTCGTGATGTGGCGCATGCTCAAGGGCTTCGAACTGCGGGTCCTTGGCAGCGCGCCGCGGGCCGGGCGCTTCGCCGGATTCTCCAGCGAGCGCGCCACGCTCTTCTGCTTCCTGCTCTCGGGCGGGCTCGCGGGCCTTGCCGGCGCCAGCGACGTCATGGGCGTCTCGGGCCAGCTGCAGACGCCCTATGCACCGAACTACGGTTTCGTCGCCATCATCGTGGCCTTCCTCGGCCGCCTCAATCCCATCGGCGTGATCTTCGCCGGGCTCCTCCTGGCGCTGAGCTACATCGGCGGCGAGAGCGCGCAGGTCTCGCTCGGCATCTCCGACAAGATCGCCAAGGTCTTCCAGGGCATCCTGCTCTTCTTCATCCTGGCCTGCGACACGCTCATCCTCTACCGCATCCGCATCGAGAGCGGGCGGGCGGCGCAAACGCGGGCGGCGGGCTAGCGCCATGGACATGATGATCGCCGTAATCCTCACCATCATGACGGCCGCCACGCCGCTGCTGCTCGCAGCCCTGGGCGAGCTCGTGGTGGAGCGGTCCGGTGTGCTCAATCTGGGCGTCGAGGGCATGATGGTCATGGGCGCCGTCTGCGGTTTTGGCGCGGCGCTGATGACCGGCTCGCCCTGGCTGGGGCTGTTCGCCTCGATTGCCGCCGGCATGTTCATGTCGCTGCTCTTCGGCTTTCTCACCCTCTCGCTGGTTTCGAACCAGGTGGCGACCGGCCTGGCGCTGACCCTGCTGGGCCTCGGCCTTTCCGGCCAGATCGGGGAGTCCTTCGTCGGCCAGCCGGGCGTGAAGCTGCCGAACTACGATGGGTTCGATCCCCTGATCCCCTTCGCCATCCTGCTGGCCTGGGGCGTGTCGTGGTTCCTGTTCAAGACCAAGGCGGGCCTCGTCGTCCGGGCGGTGGGCAACAGCCATGCCTCGGCGCATGCCATGGGCTATCACGTCATCCGGGTGCGCTATCTGTGCGTGCTCTTCGGCGGCGCCTGCGCCGGACTGGCCGGCGGCTATCTCTCGCTGGTCTATACGCCGCAGTGGATCGAGAACATGACCTCGGGCCGCGGCTGGATTGCGCTGGCGCTGGTGGTCTTCGCCTCCTGGCGGCCCTGGCGCACCGTCGCCGGCGCCTATCTTTTCGGCGCCATCTCGATCCTTGCCTTCACCGTCCAGACTTTTGCGTGGGGAATCCCCTCGCAGTTCTTGTCAATGCTGCCCTATCTTGTCACGATCATCGCCCTCGTGGTCATCTCCGGCAACCGGATGCTGACGAGAGCGAACACGCCGGCATGCCTGGGTCAGCCTTTCGTGCCTGACCGCTGAACCAAAAACAAACAGGGAGTAGTAGAATGAAGAAACTCATGATGTCCGCCGCCGCCTTCGCCATGGCGCTGGGCGTGGCGGCGGCCAGTGCCGACGCCGAAGCCAAGACCAAGGCCTGCTGGGTCTATGTCGGGTCGATCGGCGATTTCGGCTGGACCTACGAGCACAATCAGGGCCGCCTCGCGGTCGAAAAGGAACTGGGCGACAAGGTCGAGACGGTCTATGTCGAGAACGTTGCGGAAGCCGACTCCGAGCGCGCCATCGAGCGCCTGGCACGCGACGGCTGCAACATCATCTTCACGACCTCGTTCGGCTTCATGGAGCCGACGCTGAAGGTGGCCGCCAAGTTTCCGGACGTGAAGTTCGAGCACGCCACCGGCTACAAGACCGCCGAGAACGTGACGACCTACAATGCCAAGTTCCACGAGGGCCGCTACGTGATCGGCCAGATCGCGGCCAAGATGTCGAAGACGGGCACCGCGGGTTACATCGTGTCCTTCCCGATCCCGGAAGTCATCGCGGGTATCAATGCCTTCATGCTGGGCGCGCAGTCGGTGAACCCGGACTTCAAGGTGAAGATCGTCTGGGCCAACACCTGGTACGATCCCGGCAAGGAAGCCGACGCCGCCAAGGTTCTCTTCAGCCAGGGCGCCGATATCATCGTCCAGCATACCGATTCCACCGCGCCGCTGCAGGTGGCCGAGGAGCAGGGCAAGCAGGGCTTCGGCCAGGCGTCCGACATGATCAAGTTCGCGCCCAAGGCGCAGCTCACCGCCATCGTCGACCACTGGGCGCCCTATTACGTGCGCCGCGTGAACGACGTGATCAACGGCACCTGGAAGAGCCAGTCGTCGTGGGATGGCATGGCCGAAGGCACGGTGCAGATCGCGCCCTTCACCAACATGCCGGACGATGTGGCCAAGATGGCCGGGGAAACGGCGGAAGCCATCAAGACCGGCAAGCTGCATCCCTTCACCGGTCCGATCACCAAGCAGGACGGCACAGTCGTCGGCGAAGCCGGCAAGCCGCTGCCCGATGGCGATATCCTGGGCATGAACTGGTACGTGAAGGGCGTCGACGACAAGCTGCCGCAGTAAGCGCGACGAAAGACCAGGCGCCTGCCGCGGGAGCGTTTCCCCCGGCAGGCGTTTCTGCGAGGAGAAGCGTGATGGACGGATTTCTGGGCGAGTGGCTGAACCTGCTGCTGCGCTGGGGTCACATGATCGCGGGCATCGCCTGGATCGGCACGTCCTTCTATTTCGTCGCTCTCGACTTCTCGCTGAAGAAGCCGGCCGGCCTGCCAGCGGGTGTCGGCGGCGAGGCCTGGGAGGTCCATGGCGGCGGCTTCTATCACGTGCAGAAGTATCTCTCGGCGCCCGCCCGTCTTCCATCCCATCTCATCTGGTTCAAGTGGGAGGCCTACCTCACCTGGGTCACCGGCTTCCTGCTGCTCGTCGTTCAGTACTATTTTCAGGCCTCGGCCTATCTGATCGATCCCGCCGTCATGGCGCTCGCGCCCTGGCAGGCCATTGCGATCTCCGCCGTCTCGATCGTTGCCGGATGGGCGATCTACGACGCGCTGTGCCGCTCACCCCTCGGTCGCAACACCACGGCGCTCGCAGCCTGCGTCTTCGCGCTGGTTCTGGGATCTGCCTTCCTTTTCACCCATGTGTTTTCCGGACGTGGCGCCTTCATCCAGACCGGCGTGGTGGTGGGCACCATCATGGCCGCCAATGTCTTCATGGTGATCATCCCCAACCAGCGCAAGATCACCGCGGCCCTGATCCGCGGCGAGACGCCCGATCCGCGCCTCGGCGCCATCGGCAAGCAGCGGTCGCTCCACAATACGTATCTCACCTTGCCTGTCCTGCTCATGATGATCAGCAACCACTTCGCCATGCTGACGGATGCGCCCCGGGCCTGGCTGTTGCTGGGCCTTGTCTTTGTCGGCGGCGCGGCGCTGCGGCATTTCCTGGTACGCCACGAAGTGGGCGATCCCTTGGGCAAGATCGCCTGGACTCTTCCGGTCATCTTCGTGGCGCTGGGCCTCGCCTGGTATCTGTCGCGTGCACCGCTCCTGTCGCTCGACTGGGCCAATCTGCTCATCCGCTGGGGCCACATGATCGCGGGCATCGCCTGGATCGGTACCTCCTTCTATTTCGTCGCGCTGGATTTCTCGCTGCGCAAGCACGACGCGCTGCCGAAGGGCGTGGCCGGCGAGGCCTGGGAGGTCCATGGCGGCGGCTTCTATCACGTGCGCAAGTATCTGAGCGCGCCAGAGACGCTGCCGAAGGACCTGATCTGGTTCAAGTGGGAGGCCTATCTCACCTGGGTCACCGGATTCCTGCTGCTTGTCGTGCTCTACTACTTCCAGGCGGAGACCTATCTGATCGATCCGGCGGTCATGCCGCTCACCCGCTGGCAAGCGATCGGAATCTCCGTTGGGAGTCTGGTCGCAGGCTGGCTGGCCTATAGCGCGCTCTGCCGCTCGCCGCTGGGCCGCAACACCGGTCTGCTCGGCACGCTCGTCT
Source organism: Alphaproteobacteria bacterium (assembly GCA_026400595.1). Classification (GTDB taxonomy): domain Bacteria; phylum Pseudomonadota; class Alphaproteobacteria; order Rhizobiales; family Aestuariivirgaceae; genus Aestuariivirga. The sequence goes on from JAPLOT010000084.1 coordinate 7,089, forward strand.
TCGCGCTCATCCTCTTCGCGGCCTGGTTCTACGTACATGTCTTCTCGGGGCGTGGCGCCTTCATCCATGTCGGCGCGCTGATCGGCACCCTCATGGCGGCCAACGTCTTCATGGTGATCATTCCCAACCAGCGCAGAATCACCGCTGCGCTGCTCAAGGGCGAGACGCCGGACCCGCGCCTCGGCGTCATCGGCAAGCAACGCTCGCTGCACAATACCTATCTCACGCTGCCGGTTCTGCTGATGATGATCAGCAACCACTACCCGATGATCACCGACCATGCCCAGGCCTGGATCCTTGCGGGGCTCGTGGTTCTGGGCGGCGCCCTGCTGCGTCACTTCCTGGTGCGCATCGAAGTGGGCGACAGGCAGGCCGAGATCGCCTGGACCTTGCCGCTGATCGGTCTTGCTTTGGCGGCCGCCCTCTTCATGACCCAGCCCGAAGTGCGGCCGGTCTTCGAAGGCGAAGTGGCAGACGCCGAGGCGCTCGCCATTGTGCAGGCGCGTTGTGCGACCTGCCACGCGGCCGTGCCCACCGATCCCACCATCAAGGCGCCGCCCAAGGGCATCGCGCTCGATACGCTGGAAAAACTGAAGCGCTATGCCGCACAGGTCGAAACCCAGTCGGTCAAGAACAAGGCCATGCCGCTTGGCAACAAGACCGGTATGCTGCCCGAGGAACGCGCCAAGCTCGGCGCATGGATTGCACGCCAATGATGACAATCGCAGATGTGAATGCCCTGGCCCCCGTGGACTTCGTCGCGCGCTTCGGCGACGTGGCGGAACACTCGCCCTGGGTGGCGCGCGAAGCCTTTGCCCAGCGCCCGTTCGAAGAGCGCGTCGCAGTGGTCGAAGCCTTCGCCACGGCGCTGAAGTCCGCCAACCCGGATGCCCAGCGGGCCTTGATCCGGGCGCACCCCGATCTCGCGACGAAGGCCAGGCTGACGGAGGACAGCTCCCGCGAGCAGGCGGGCGCCGGTCTCGCCGCGCTGTCGGAGGAGGAACTCGCAAGCTTCACCACGCTCAATGCCGCCTACAAGAGTAAGTTTGGCTTTCCCTTCATCTTCGCGGTCAAGGGCGCGACCAAGCAGATGATCCTTGCGGCCTTCGAGGAGCGGATCTCGCATTCGCCGGAGGCGGAATTCGCGACAGCCATCGCGCAGATTTGCCGCATCTTCCGTTTCCGCATCGAAGACAGGGTGGCCGCATGACGCGCGTGATCCGCGGCCAGACGCTGAGCTTCGGGGTTTCGCCAGGCGAGGTCCGACATGAGGCGAAGGGCGCCATCGTCATCGGCGACGACGGCTGCATCCTCTGGGCCGGGCCGGCATCGCTGCTGCCGCAGGGCTTCCGCCCGGCGCCGGTCGACGACTACGGCGACTGCATCGTCATGCCGGGTTTCGTCGACGCGCACATCCATTTCCCGCAGTGCCGCATGCTGGCCGCGCCCGGCAAGGACCTGCTCGACTGGCTGAGCCGCTTCACCTTCCCGGAAGAAAGCCGCTATGCCGATGGCGGCTATGCCGCTGCCATGGCCCAACTCTTCCTCGACCGCCTCGCCGCTCATGGCACGACATCGGCCATGGCCTTCTGTTCGGTGCACAAGGCCTGCGCCGAGGCGCTCTTCGCGGCCGCAGTTTCGCGCAACATGGCGCTGGTCACCGGCAAGACGATGATGGATCGCAATGCCATTCCGGCGGTTCAGGACGATCCCGAAACAGGCGCTCGCGAAAGCGCGGAGCTCTATCGCACCTGGCACGGCAAGGGGCGGCTCCGCTATGCGGTGACGCCGCGCTTCGCCGTAACGTCGAGCGAGGCGCAGCTTCGCGTCTCGGGCGAATTGCTGCAGTCGCTCGACGGCGTGCTGATGCAGACGCATCTGTCGGAAAGCCCCGGCGAGATCGCACTGGTGCGCGAACTCTTCCCCAGCGCGCGCGACTATACCGATGTCTATGATCGCTTCGGCCTGCTCGGGCCGCATAGCTTTTTCGCACATGGCATTCACCTGTCGGAAGCGGAATGCGCGCGCCTGTCCGAGAGCGGGTCGACCGTGGTCCATTGCCCGACGTCCAACAATTTCCTCGGCTCCGGCCTCATGCGCATGGCCTATCTGCGCGAGGCCCGGCGGCCGGTCCATGTCGGACTTGCCACCGATGTTGGCGGAGGCACGACCTACTCGATGCTCGCGACACTGGGCGAGACCTACAAGGTCCAGATGCTCACGGGTTACAAGCCCAGTGCACTTGAGCTGTTCCGCATGGCAACCATGGGCAATGCCGAACGCCTGAGGCTATCGGATACCGGCGCCATCGAGGTTGGCTGGCATGCCGATCTCGTCGTGCTGGACCCTTGTGCCACGCCGGTCCTTGCCAGCCGCCACGAACTCTCAAGTTCGCTTGAGGACGTGCTCTTTGCCTTGATGATTCTGGGCGACGACCGGGCGGTGCGCGCCACCTACGTCGCCGGACGCAAGTTGCACGAACGTGTCACGCAATGACAGCGCCGATCTTGCCCAGCTCGCCATAGTCGATCTCGATGCGGTCTCCGGGTACGATGGCCATTGGCACGATGCAGGTGCCGGTGGTGACGAACTGGCCGGCCTTCACGCCGCCGCAATGGCGCGCGGCCTCGTTGACGAACCAGGTCAGCGCAAGGCGCGGATCGCCCAGTACGGCCGCGCCGCTTCCCTCGGCGACTTTCTCGCCGTTGCGCCAGCCGGAAACACGATGCGCCGCGAGATCGAGGTTGCGCCACCCCTCGGCGAGGGCAGGGCCCAGCACCAGCCAGCAGGCGCAGGCGGTGTCGGCGATGAGCGACGGCGCACCGACCTTTGTGAAGTCAGCGTAGCGGCTGTCCGGCACTTCGATGGAGAGATGGAGCGCCGCCACGGCGTCCATGGCCTCGTCGAGGCTGTAGTCCTGGCCGCGCGGCGGCAGGTTGCGCGAGAAGGCGAAGGCAAACTCCGCCTCGGCCACCTTCATGATGTTGTCGCCAAGCGGGACCTCCGCGCCGGCCGCCAGCAGCCGCTTCCCGAAGATGCGTCCGATCAGAGGCCCGTCCACGTTGATGTGCTTCTGGCCGGCGGTACTGGTGGCGGCGATCTTCCACCCGGCAACCCGGTCGCCGGTCAGTCCGGCGAGGCGTGCGGCGACTTCATAACCTCCGGCGCGGTTCGCCGGCCGAACGGCCTCGGGCAGGGCGGCAATCCGCGTCGAGGCCCTCCAGTTCCTGAGCAGCATCACTTCGGCCGGTTCGAGAGTCATGGCCGCCTCACCCGATGGTCGCGGCAAGGCCACGCTTCAGCAGCGATCGCGCGATGATCAGCCGCTGGATCTCGCTGGTGCCTTCCCAGATCCGGTCGACACGCAGTTCCCGGTAGAAGCGCTCGGCCACATTCTCGCGCATGTAGCCGCGGCCACCGAAGATCTGCACCGC
>JAPLOT010000114.1 GCA_026400595.1 Alphaproteobacteria bacterium
GGTGAGCCGCGATGACGCGTGGATCTTCGCGCCCGCCGCAGTCGCGGCGCGGGCCAGGCCGCGCCCATAGTTCAGCGGATGGATGCCGAAGCCGATCCTTCCCTTCAGCCCGCCATGGAAGGTCGGTCCCCACAGGCCCTGCGCCCTGAGATCGGACTCGGAGAGAAGCTCGGTCTCTTCGCCGAAGGTCTGCTTGAGGAAGGCCTGGTCCGCCCGAAGTTCGGCCACGCGGTTCGGCAGATGCGCCAGCGTCACCTCGCCCGCGCCATGGATCCAGGCGTCGATGCCGAAGCGGCGGCAATTGTCGCGTACCAGATCGACCGACTCCACCATGGCGGCGTGGAAGTGCTGCGTCGCCGCCAGCCCATAGGTCTTGATCATCTCCGTGTAGGACAGCTTGTGGGAGCCGATGCAGGCGAAGCCGCCATTGCGTCCGGAAGCGCCCCAGCCGACATGTCCCGCCTCCAGGACGCGCACGTCGAGGCCCTGTCCCGCCAGTTCGATCGCCGCCGACAGCCCGGTGAAGCCCGCGCCGATGATGGCGACGTCGCAGGACTCCTGGGCCTTCAGCGCCGGCGTTGCGATCCCCAGCGGGTCGGCGGAGGCCTCCCAGTAACTGTCAACGGCGCGTTCGAAATGGAAGGCATGCGGATGTGTGGTGGATGGCATGATGCGGGCTTGCTAGCATCCGCTCCCGGGATTGGCAAAGAGGTCGCGATGAAGGCACTGGTACTGGGCGCGGGGATCGTCGGCATCACCACGGCCTACGAGCTGAACCGCGATGGCCACGAGGTCACCGTCATCGACCGCGAGGCCGAGCCCGCCGCCTTCACCAGCTACTCCAATGCCGGGCTTTTCGCGCCGGGCCATGCCTATGCCTGGTCCTCGCCTGCAGCACCCGGAATCCTGCTGCGCTCGCTGTGGCGCGGCGATCAGGCACTGCGCCTCAAGCTCTCCGCCGATCCGCGCTTCTGGTCCTGGATGTGGCGCTTCTGGGGGCAGTGCACGCCCGAGCGCGCCGCGCTCAACACCACGCGCAAGGTGAGGCTGTGCAATTATTCGCTCGATGTCTTCCACGAGACCCTGGCCCGCACCGGCGTTGCTTATGATGGCCGCAAGGGCGGGTTGCTCTATCTCTACAGTTCGGAGGCCGCGCTGAAGGCCGCTTCCGCCAGGTCGCGCATTCTCAGCGACAATGGCTGCCGCATCGAGACGCTGGACCGCGACGGCGTGGCGGCGAAGGACCCGGCGCTGGCCCCGGTGAAGGACAGTTTCGCCGGCGCCCTCTATGCGCCCGACGACGAGAGCGGCGATTGCCGGCTTTTCGCCCGCAACATGGGCGACTGGCTGAAGGGGCAGGGCGTCACCTTCAGGTTCGGTACCGCCATCACCGGCTTCGAGACGGCGGGCGACCGGGTCGCCGCCGTGCTCACCGACAAGGGCCGCGAGACGGCGGACGTGATCGTTCTGTGCCTCGGTGTCTATTCCCCGCAGCTGGCGCGCCAGATCGGGCATGACCTGCCGATCTATCCGGTCAAGGGCTATGCCATGACGGCGCCGGTCGCGGGTCGCAACAACCCGCCCACGATCGGCGGGGTGGATGAGGAGACGCTGGTGGCCTATGCCCCCTATGGCGACCGCATCCGCGTCACCGCCACGGCGGAATTCTCAGGGTACGACCGCAGCCACCGCCCGCAGGACTTCGCCACCATGCTGGCCACCATGCGGCGACTCTTTCCCGACGGCGCGGACTGGGACAGGGCCTCGACCTGGGCCGGGCTTCGCCCCATGACGCCGGAGGGAACGCCCATCCTCGGCCCGTCGCAGATGAAGAATCTCTGGTTCAACACCGGTCAGGGCCACATGGGCTGGACCATGAGTCATGGCGCGGCCCGCATCACGGCGGATCTGATCGCAGGGAAAAGGCCCGCGATCCCGCTCGACGGTATGGCTGCCGTTACGTAAGGCGGGGACACATTCTGGCCCCATTAACCCTTCACAGCCCCTTCGCGGGTGCAGCAATTTTGACCTGAAGGTCAGAAAACGGCTGTTCACCGCGAACAACAAAAGCAATCCGGCATCCTCCGGTCCTGCGGCGCCACGTGCCCGCAGCCGGGCCAGCCGGCAACTCAAGGGGTTTGTTTCCAATGCGGCGTTTCTTTGTGGCC
>JAPLOT010000203.1 GCA_026400595.1 Alphaproteobacteria bacterium
TGGCGCTTGATCTTGAGGCTTTGTGGGAAGAACGGGGACGATGAAGGGTCGGCGCTTCTACAAGACGGTATCCGTCACCGGGGACCTTGGCATCGCGCTCGATGGCCGGCTGGTGAAGACGCCGGGCAAGGTGCCGCTCCATCTGCCGCTTCCGGCCCTCGCGCAGGCCGTCGCGGCCGAGTGGGAGGCCCAGGGCGAGACCATCGATCCAGCCTCCATGGTGATGACCCGCCTGGCCAATACTGCGATTGACCGTGTGCCGGCCCACCGGCCTGCCATTCTCGCCGAGATGCGCGATTTCGCGGGCAGCGATCTCGTCTGCTATCGCGCCACCGAACCCGATGATCTGGTGGCCCGCCAGTCGGCCGCCTGGGATCCGGTCATTGACGGGGCGGTTGCGGAACTCGGCCAGCCGGTCGCGATCTGGTCCGGTGTCATGCATCGCCCGCAGCCGGCGGCGACGCTGGAGGCCGTCAGCCGCTGGTGCGCGAAACTGTCTGATTTCGAGATCGCCGCGTTTCACGCCCTCATGACGCTGACGGGCTCGGCCCTCATTCCCATGATGCTGACCAAGCGGGCGATCGCGCCCGGCCAGGCCTGGGCCGCTGCCCACGTCGACGAGGACTTCCAGATCGAGTTCTGGGGCCAGGATGAAGAGGCTGGCGCGCGCCGCAGGCGCCGTCATGCCGAGTTCGATGCCTGCTGCCGCTTCCTCCTGTTGGCCGCCAGCAACTGATTGGTCTTTCGGCCGATTTGACGCCGTCTCCGCTGCCGCCTAACAAGTTGGCAGCAGCAGGAACGAGGGCATCATGCAGGACATTCTGGAAAAGCTCGAGCGCAAGCGTGCCGAGGCACGCGCCGGGGGCGGCGAACGCCGCGTGGCCGCCCAGCATGCCAAGGGCAAGCTCACGGCGCGCGAGCGCATCGAACTTCTGCTCGACGAGGGCAGCTTCGAGGAGTTCGACATGTTCGTCGAACACCGCTGCACAGAGTTCGGCATGGAGAGCACGAAATTCGCCGGCGACGGCGTGGTGACCGGTTGGGGCACCGTCAATGGCCGGGTCGTCTATGTCTTCGCCAAGGACTTCACCGTCTTCGGCGGCTCGCTGTCGGAATCCCATGCCCGCAAGATGATCAAGATCCAGGACATGGCGCTGCAGAACCGCGCGCCGATCATCGGCCTCTTCGATGCTGGCGGCGCCCGCATCCAGGAAGGCGTGAATGCGCTTGGCGGCTATGGCGAAGTCTTCCAGCGCAACGTCATGTCGTCGGGAGTCATTCCGCAGATCTCGGTGATCATGGGCCCCTGCGCCGGCGGAGACGTCTACTCGCCGGCAATGACCGACTTCATCTTCATGGTGCGCGGCACCAGCTATATGTTCGTGACCGGCCCCGACGTGGTGAAGACGGTGACCAACGAAACCGTCACGGCAGAAGAACTGGGCGGCGCCTCTGTCCATACCACCCGGTCGTCAGTGGCCGACAAGGGTTTCGACAACGACGTTGAGGCGCTCTTGCAGATGCGCCGGCTGATCGACTTCCTCCCGTCGTCCAACACCTCTCCCATCCCGGAACTGCCGAGCTTCGACCCGCCTGACCGCACCGACATGTCGCTCGACACACTGATCCCGGCCAATCCCAACCAACCCTATGACATGAAGGAATTGATTCTGAAGATCGTCGATGAGGGCGACTTCTTCGAGATACAGGACGCGCATGCGCGCAACATCATCACCGGCTTCGCCCGGGT
>JAPLOT010000459.1 GCA_026400595.1 Alphaproteobacteria bacterium
CTGTTTCGCGGGGGCTGGTCAGTGGAGGCTGCCATCTGGCATGATCCTGGCTGCTTCACGCCTTCGGCATGGAACGCGAAACAACACTCGTGCCCCGCTCATCTGCCATTGTCTTCGTTGCGCAGGATCCTGTCACGGATGCCGACCAGGATGCCGTTGCGAGGCTTCTGGATCGTCACGCCGGCTTGCAGCTTGTCGCGGTCCGTCTTCAGAGCGCAGCAGCGCAGGAATGTCCGTTCGCCAGCCGCGTGATCGACCTGCCGCTGGAGCGCGCGCATGCCGATCTGGCTCTGGCGATAGGCATGCAGATCTGCCTGAACGAGGGAGGCGATTGCGTCGGCGCCATCAGGGCGCTGGCAGCGCCGGATCTCGAGGTGGCCTCGGAGTGCCTGCAGGCCCTGCATGAGAGGCCGGTCGATGCCATCTTTCTCGCGACCGGGGATCCGGCGAAGGATGCAGTCTTTGTGGCCGGCCGTGCCGCCTTCGCTGTCTCCTTCTGGGGTGCCCTGGCCGATGGACTTGCCCCGCAGCGGCAAGACATCCTTGCCGCATTGCTTGGCCTCGCGGGGTGCCGCGTCCTGCGGCATGCGCCGCACCAGACTGGCACAAGGTTCGAGCCCTTCGCCGGCGACGGCATGGCGAAGTTCGCTACCCATGCGGAACAGCTCGGGTGCAAACTGGGACTCATGCTCGACAAGGCGCGGAAGCCATCGGCTGCCCGCGTCCGTCGCGTTGCAGTCGTCACGCCCTACTACAGGGAGCCTGATTCCGAACTCCAGCGCTGCATGGCAAGCGTCCAGGGGCAGACCATGGCATGCGACCACATCGTCGTTTCGGACGGCTTTCCGAATCAGCTGGTCGAGCGTTTCGGCGCGACCCACGTCAGGCTGGGTCAACCGCATCGCGACAATGGCAATACGCCCCGTTATGTCGGAGGCCTGATTGCCTTTGCCCGGGGTTACGATGGCGTTGCCTATCTCGATGCCGACAACTGGTATCATCCCCGCCATGTCGAGCTTCTGGTCAGGAAGCAGCACGAGACACGCGCGACGGCCGTCTGCTCGGCGCGGAACATCTACCTGGCGAATGGAGTCATGCTGCCCGATGTCGATAACGAGGATCGCATGCGGCGCCATGTTGATACGAGTTGCCTCATGATCACGCGGAGCTGCGAATTCATTGCCCATCTCTGGGGGCAGATGCCGCAGAGCTGGGGCCCCATCTGCGATCGCGTGGTCTTTTCTGCGCTCAACGGACAGTCACTGGCCTGGACGGAGAACCGGACATTGAATTTCAAGTCGAATTACGCCCATCACTACCTGGAAGCCAATCAACCGGTTCCCGAAACCGTCCACGGCATTCCGGCGGCACTCTTGAAGTCATTCGTGCTGAAGGACCGGGCCTTCCAGGAATTGAGCAGGAGCAGGACGGGCCGCGTCATGGGGATGTAGGTGACCCGGTCGTTTGTGACTGGCGCGCGAACAAGGCTCAAGGCGCCGCTTCGACGGAGGCGGCGATCTCGATTTCCCCGGCCACTTGAAAGTCGAGGATGACGCCGAAGCTTTCGCCGATCCGGAGCGCTTGGCGCAGCGACACCAGCCGCAGGTGGCGGTCGGTAGGCTGCATCGGCACGGGCTGCCCGGGCTCCAGCGGAATGCGGTCGAGCGGCGGATCGTCGTAGCGGTTGTTGCGGCGGAGCTCGACCAGCGGGCAGATGGTGGAGCGCGCCGCGATCAATGCATCCGGCATGGCGCTGCGATTGAGGAGCGGGACGAAGAGCTGCCCGTCACCATGATCGGCGGGGAGGGCCCAGGCGGGACCGATGATGATGGTGCCATGCGTGCCGGATTCTGCTCTGGCGAGGTGCGGCAGCGCGAGCAGGCTGGCGATCAGGAGGCGGCGGCGCATGGCGTGGTCATGCGCCCGGCTGCGAGCGGCGCGACGTTCCGAAGAGGGCCAGGAGGAGGATGAGGTCGAAGACGATGAGCGCCAGCCCCATGATGCCGCGGCAGAACAGGCTGGAGATCGCCGCTCCGAAGCCCGCGATGCTCAGGCTGCAGCTGCCGCCCTCGGCGAAGAAGATCAGCCAGTGCGCGACGAGCAGGCAGAGGGCGAGGAGGCTATAGCCGGCGGCCTGCGTCACGGTCCGGGGAAGCGGCCTGATGTTTCCCGCGGCCAGCAGGGCGCCGAGGATCAGTAGCGTTCCGAGGGTGGCGAAGACCCATGCGGGGGTCAGCGGATTGGGGTTGAACCACCGGGCGTCGTAGAGTCCGAGGCCATGCAGCAGCATGAGGGTTCCCATGGCGAGCATCGCCAGGGCGGCGGCGATGAGGACCGGACGGGACGGAGCCTGTTGCGGCGTGGCGGGCGGCATGAGCGCGAGTGTCGCGTTTGCCGATTAGGAAAGAATGAATCGGCCCCCGGGCTTCGCAAGTAATTTTTCGCAGCTGTATACTTGACACATGCAAAACAAGATGACAAATGAGTCGGGACAGGCCGACGCTACCCACTACAGAGGGCTAAAATTGCCTATCGGAGTGACGCCCGATTTGGTGGACAGACTGGCTTTGATGATTTGTGACTATATTGATGAGCCGCAAGAACTGCCTCTTGAATTTGCGGTTAGGGTTTGTGCTGAAGTGTTGCGCGAAACTCAGGCGTCATAACGCCACGACAAAGCTTCGCCATTCCATTGGTGAGTTTGGCCAGTTTTATTGCCATCTGTTCGACTTGAGCTTGACTCAAGTTTCCCTTTAGGACGGTGATCTTTTTTCGCTTGTTACAGTGCTGCATGTTCAGAATTTTTACTGAATTAGGATCGCCGCGTATGAATTCTTGAACTGCCGAATGAAAAAGCAGTTGTCTGTCTTGCGATGCGGCCTTGAGCGACCTATGCAGCCGTGCGGCAATGCTATGAAATTCACTGAAACGAGAGTCTTTTACAAACCACTTTTCAAACAGATCGCATTTCATGCGAAATGAGGTGTTGGGGGTTTCGCGGTACTTTTCGCCGTCAAATTCTGGTAGATTGACGGTGTGCAATAGTGCGTCAAGTTGCTGTTCCAGTTTTGCCCAGTTGATGGCAGCAAGGCCATAGAAAAAGACAATCTTGCGTGCGTAATAAGGTACAGTCTCATAACCCAGGGATTGGAGTTTTATTTCTGTCATGTTTAAGGCCTCCGACGAAAAGAAACGTGATGCGGTGCTGAAGAAGATGCTTCAGACGCCTCACAAGCCGCACTCAAGTGACTCTTCCAAGGCAAAGAAAAAAGGTCGAACCAAGGCCCGACCCCAGTCTGGGAAGGGTTAACTACTCATAAACGGGAGTCTGCGAGTTTGTCCCTCGCACAAGATTGATTCCGCTAAAGCAGTCATTCTTGTTCCAGTAGGACTCTGCCGAGTCTGCTACCTTGCGGTGGTTGGCAGCATAAAGCGTCCAACGCCACTGTTTGGATATGTCTTGGTATAACTTGAAATACATGGGGTTCTCCATGCCAGCTGTTAAGTTTGAGCAATACCTCTTTGAGTATCGCCATGACGGATCGGATTGGGGAATTGAGGTCACAGCAACA
>JAPLOT010000476.1 GCA_026400595.1 Alphaproteobacteria bacterium
ACCGCCAGCAGCTCGTCGCGATTGTCGAGGCGAACGTCGGCCGTGATACTTGCACCTGTGTTCTTATGCCTGAGTGGCAGTTTCTCCAGAACCGCCTCGGGTGTCGTGGCAAGGAGCGTGTGGCCAAGGCCAAGGGGCCCCTCCACCCACAAGGAATTTCCCTCTGGCCCACGACGTTCAAGTGGTCTTGCCATGAGGGCCAGTTCGGCTGCCTGGGATGGCGCGCCATTCAGATGGAAGATCCCAAAGATGCCGCTCATACGGGCTCAGAGGCTGTCATGTCACCTGAGCGGCGTTGCCGACAGGACGTGAGACGCTCGCCGCATGCTCGATAAGGCCCTCGCGCACTCGCGCGAGATCGTCATAGTCTCGTGGATAGTCAAGATGGAAGCCCTGAATGTGGTGGCAGAGATCGGCGGTTTCCACAAAGACCCGGCTGAGCGAGTCCGGATTCTCGACGTCGAGCTGGAATGAATTCCGCAGGAAGCAGATGAGAAGATCCGCAGCACTCAGTGGCTCGATGATCATATCGTCAACAACTCCCTCGCCAAGAAAGTAGGCAGAACGAAAAGGCTTGCTGTGATCGCAGTAAGCCAGACCTGATGCTGCAAGAAACCGAGCCTTGCTGGTGTAGCAAACCGGAAGAATGGGCGCAGATCCGGGGACAAGGAGCTCGTCCTGACTATCCTCCCAAAGCCTGATCGAGGGGTGGCTCGGCAGGATGTGGTAGCTCCCGTCTCGTTGTTCGGTGATGAGGCCGTCATCGGTCAGGAAGGACTGACCATTCACGGCGAAGGATGCCGCGAGGGTTGACTTGCCACGGCCAGAAGGCCCCAGGAAGGCAATTGCAAAGTCTTCGATGACGACTGCGCTGCCGTGGAAACTCAGGGCGCCGGCGGCATTGTGAGCCAATGGCAGGATCTGGTTCAGGTAGAGGTGTTCGATGGTCTCGGTGCTGACACCGGGCACCGGGCGACAGGTGATCTCGGTGCCGGACATGTTCATCGTAAAGTCTGCAAGCCCGGGAAAGCGCAAGAGAAAACCAGTCTTGTGACGGTAGAACTCCAGCCAGTGTTCATGCTCGCCAAGGATCCAGACATGGAAGGGGGATGCCGGGTGCGGGAGTTGCTGCGTCGGAGGCTGAAGCAGGTAGGTCGTGGGTCTCATGTCAGGCCCTTGCAATGGGGGTCAGATAAATCGATTGCGCACCTCGATTGCCGGGCGCGAGGCAAGTTGTCGAGATTGACAGCAAGAAAAACTGACATCTGCTGGAGATTGCAGGTTCATAGCAAGATGATTCAGGGACCCTGAAGGTGCTGAAGCTCGCAAAGCCTCGCAGGTGTCTCAGGGCCGGCGCTTCTTCGATCCGAAAGCGCCCAGGGCCTCACGCTTGTTGCCGGAACCTGCGCAGGTGAGCTCCTTGATCCGGCCAAACGACCGCAGCATGGGGCGCTGGTAGAAGCGCTTGTCCCGGGCGTGGCCTTCTGAAGCGGAACAGAGGCTGCTGGAGCCAGCTGGTTCGGATGGAAGGATCGGCATACTCACACACACTTACACGTTCAGAACCCGGCCGGCGGAGGCATCACGAAAGCCTATGCCGGTGACTCAGTAACG
>JAPLOT010000009.1 GCA_026400595.1 Alphaproteobacteria bacterium
GCCTTGAGAAACCCGATCTCCAGCATGTGCCGCTCGATGATGCCGCCGATGGCCGCCAGGAGGCTTGGCACATAGCGCCCCTCCATCCACTGCCCGCCGCGCGGATCGAAGACGGCCTTGAGCTCTTCGACCACGAAGCCCACGTCGCCGCCGCGGCGGAACACGGCGGAGATCATGCGGGTGAGCGCCACGGTCCAGGCATAATGTTCCATGTTCTTGGAGTTGATGAAGATCTCGAAGGGGCGCCGCACGCCGTCGAGCACGATGTCGTTCATGGTGATGTAGATCGCATGGTCGCTCTCGGGCCAGCGCAGCTTGTAGGTGAAGCCCGGCAGAACCTCGGCGCGATCGAGCGGCGCCTGTACCGCGCCCTGCGTGGTCGAGAGCACCGACCCCGTGATGTCGTTGGGCCGGAAGGTCGTGCAGCCCTTGAGGCCCATGTCATAGGCCTGCTCGTAGACGGCCTTGAAGTCGTCGAAGGGGAGATCGGCCGGAACATTGATGGTCTTCGAGATGGAGCTGTCGACATGGCGCTGCACCGCCGCCTGCATGCGGAGATGGGCGGCCGGCTCCAGCGTCTCGGCGGTGACGAAGGCCTCGGGCGGCGGTGCGTCGCCATGCAGCTCGCGCCAGACGCCCAGGGCATAATCGGTGACGCGCTCGCTGCGGCTGCTGCCGTCCGGTTGCAGGATGCGGCGGTCATAGCCAAGGCTGAAGATCGGCTCGATGCCGCTCGACACGTTGCCGGCGAAGAGCGAGATGGTGCCGGTCGGTGCGATCGAGGTGAGCAGGCCGTTGCGGATGCCATGTGCTGAAATCTGCGCGCGCAGGTCCTTCGGCAGGCTGGCCGCGTGACCGGACCGGCCGAAACGCGCGGGATCGAAGAGCGGGAAGGCGCCGCGCTCCCTGGCAAGATCGGCACTGGCGCGATAGGCGGCGTGCTCGATCGTCGCCATCCACTGCGCCGCGGCTGCGGCCGCCTCGTCCGTGCCATAGACCAGGCCGCACATGGCCAGCGCATCGGCGAGACCGGTGAGGCCCAGGCCGATGCGGCGCTTGGCCATGGCCTCGGCGCGCTGGGCCTCAAGCGGGTAGTTCGAAACGTCGATGACATTGTCCATGAAGCGCACGGCCACCGCGGTGATGGCGCCGAGGGCGGAGTCATCGAGGCGCGCCCTGTTGGTGAATGGATCCGCCACCAGCCGCGCGAGATTGATGGAACCGAGCAGGCAGGCGCCATAGGGCGGCAGCGGCTGCTCGCCGCAGGGATTGGTGCAGCCGATGGTTTCGCAATAGGCGAGATTGTTCGCGGCATTGACGCGGTCGATGAAGATCACGCCCGGCTCGGCATAGTCATAGGTGGCGCGCATGATCTGTTCCCACAGATCGCGCGCCCGGATCACGCGGAAGGTGACGCCGCCGAAGACCAGCGGCCAGTCGCCGTCATCCTTCACCGCCTGCATGAAGGCATCGGTGACCAAAACCGAGAGATTGAAATTGCGCAGGCGGCGCGCCTCGCGCTTGGCAGCGACGAAGGCCTCGATGTCGGGATGGTCGCAGCGCAGCGTGCCCATCATCGCGCCGCGCCTGGCGCCGGCCGACATGATGGTGCGGCACATGGAATCCCAGACGTCCATGAAGCTCAGCGGACCCGATGCATCGGCCCCC
>JAPLOT010000571.1 GCA_026400595.1 Alphaproteobacteria bacterium
GTAATGATCGCGATCCTCTGCCCGCTGGTAGTGAAGTTGCAGTCGGTACATTGAAATCGAAAGAGTCGGATCAATCTTTAGCAGCGTCGCGACTTCATCCCTTACTTCTTCCAGTCGTCCCAGTTGCGCATAGGTCGCAGCCAAATGTCGACGTGGAGTAATGAAACGAGGAAAGCGCGCAACCGCCGTTTTCAGTGGCGCAATGTCACGTACATTGTTTGAAAAGTTGCGTCGAGCAGCGTCTGCCGCTCCAATTCTGTTCTGTTAAATAGGGTGACAACCCTGATCACCTTGAACGCCTGCTCAAAGCTGGTAGGAGCTGGTTCGGCCGCTATCCGTGGTTGCCGGTCGAGATCAATCCTGTCGCAAAGCGACTATTCGGGTCGCAACGGAGAGTCGCCGTCGAACCTCTCGAAGTACATTCTGATAGGCCAAGTTCTCGGTAGCTCAGTCCCTTCTGGTAGGCCGACATACATGTAGTAGTCGTGTCCGAAGTCGATGTAGAATCCGCGTGAGCCTATCAGGCGGCACCATAACTGTTCTCGAAGAGCCAGTCGTATGACTGCCTCCAATATGTCGCCACTTACAATGTCACCAGTTTGAATGTTGCCGAGTTCATTAGAGTATTCGTCGCCCAATGGGGTCACCACCCCTTCAATGATACCGAGCTCTTCTACACTGAGCTCGAGAATTCCTGCGCAAACCATGAGGAGGCGGGCGGACTTCACATAGTCGTCCTCTACCATGCGATAGCCCGCGACGGTCAGCGTTCCAGAGTCAAAAACACCTCCAATGTCGTGCACACTTATCCAGTCATTTCCCACAAAATGGCCCATGCGATTTCTCTTCTTGGGGTCATACTTTGTGATGCGATATCCTGGCATTGACATCTCCCACACCGAGCTTTCAGCTTAGTAAAGCTATCCCCTTGTAGCCCGGACCACACATCCCCTGGCGGGCAGCCTCACACGATAGCACTGCCGCGGGCAGCGGCAATCGGGGTGCGGAAGCGTCATATTCGGGCGTGATTTTGATAAGACAGATGATCTGGGCGACGTCTGTCTTGGGTCATTCACGTCGGTCTTGCCGGGTCGCTGATATGCCCGATCATGGGGCCATTCCGGGCATGGCGGTTTGCCATTGAGGGTATCACGCGGCCATTGCGCGGGGCGATCCTGGCATGGCCTTACTCGCCACGCCCTGCTGACCATGATCGCCTACACCTTCTTGCAGCATCGTCGTCCCGCTCAGGCGGGCCGGGAAGGAAAGGACCTCACGGCCCACCACCTCAGCCAAGCCTGCCCGCCGTTCATCCCGCCAACATCGCTCGCATTTTGCGGGCACCCCTCGCGATGTCCTCACGGCCACCGATAGCTGGAACGAGGAATTCCCATGACGGATTCTGCCAAGGCCGTGCCAGCAGCGAGGAGGAACGGAGTCAGCGTCAGCGGACGATGACCGTGGCGCCGATCTTCACGTGATTGTAGAGCTCGGTCACGTCCTGGTTCAGCATCCGGATGCAGCCCGACGAGGCGGCCTTGCCGATCGATTCCGGCGCATTGGTGCCGTGGATGCGGTAGATCGAGGAGCCCAGATACATGGCGCGTGCGCCCAGCGGGTTCTCGGGGCCGCCGGCCATGAAGCGCGGCAGCTCAGGATGGCGGGCGCGCATCGCCGCCGGCGGACGCCAGGACGGCCACTTGGTCTTGGCCGACACCTGATGGGTGCCCTTCCATTCGAAGCCGCGCTTGGCGGTGGCAACCCGGTACATGACGGCCTTGCCCTCACCGAGGATGAAGTACAGCCGGTTTTCCTTGGTATTGATGATGATCGAACCAGCCGCGGCCTGGGCGTTGTAGCTGACGATCTTGCCGCGCTTGAAGCCGTTCTCGACCGTGCTGCCCGGGGCGGGCGCCGATGCCGGGACGATGTTGACGCTGTCCTGGCTGGGCGCGGCGGAACCGGCAAAGGCAGGGCCGGCAAAGAGCCCGGCGGCGATGGCGGCGGCGGCGATGATCCTGGTGAAGCTGGTCATGTGAGCGTTTCCCTCTCGAATGTCTTGTCGATGACTGGCTTTCTAAGGCGGGCCGGCTGAACCGTGTCTGAGCCTGCGATTTAGCTGCCATTCATCTTTGCAACCGATGGGGCTGCTTGTAGTCTGCCGGCCTGCGATTTCTGTGTTGGCCATCACATGCCGGACGATTCTGTAAAAAAATTTTCAGTCCTGGAGGACCCTGGTATCCGGGATTTCATGATCGCCGGGGCGAATTTCTATCCTGCGGACGCCGTGACCTTCTCCATGGCCGAGCAACGCGCCTTCTATAACCGCTACTGTGTGCACTTCCGCAAAACGCGGCCACCCACGGTTGAAACAAATGATCTTAGAATTGCAGGGGTTCCGTGCCGCCGCTATGTCCGGCAGGGCGCGCCGGCCGCGCCGTTGCTGATCTATCTCCACGGCGGCGGATTCGTGCTCGGCGGCCTCGACAGCCATGACGATGTCTGCGCAGAGATCTGCGATGGCGCCGGGATCGACGTGGTGGCGGTGGACTATCGCCTGGCGCCGGAACACCCCTTTCCGGCTGCCTTCGAGGATGGCTGGGCCGTTCTGCAGGAGCTTGGAAAGACGCACGCCCGCATCATCCTGGGCGGCGACAGTGCGGGCGGCAATCTGGCGGCGGCCCTGGCGCTCAAGGCCCGCGATGCCGGCGGCCCGGCACTCTCCGGCCAGGTGCTGATCTATCCCGGCCTCGGCGGCGACATGACGAAGGGCTCCTACGTCTCGCAGGCGGAGCCGGCCTTCCTGGTTGCCGCCGGCCTCGATCCCCTGCACGACGACTGCTTCGACTATGCGCGCAACCTGCGGGACGCAGGGGTTCCGGCCGTGGTGCGCGACGAGCCGCTGCTGGTCCATGCCTTCATCCGCGCCCGCCACATGAGCACGCCGGCGCGCGCCTCTTTCGACGCCATCATTGCGGCTTGCGGCGCACTCGCCCATAACGGCAAACTGCCTTAAGTCACCCTGAGGATTTCATGACCATCACGACGATCAAGGACTTCCCGCGCAAGATCAAGGAAGTCGAGAATTTCTGGATCCCGCTGTCCGACGGCACCCGGCTTGCCGCGCGCATGTTCATTCCGAAGGATGCCGAGAAGAACCCGGTTCCGGCGCTGCTCGAATACCTGCCCTACCGCAAGCGCGACGGAACCCATGTGCGCGATGCGCTGACCCACCCCTATTTCGCCGGCCACGGCTATGCCGCGGTCCGCGTCGACATGCGGGGGAACGGCGATTCGGACGGGATCATGCATGACGAGTATGCGCTGCAGGAGCAGGACGACGCGCTCGAGGTGATCGCCTGGCTGGCGGTGCAGCCGTGGTGCAACGGCAAGGTTGGCATGTTCGGCATTTCCTGGGGCGGCTTCAACGCGCTGCAGGTGGCGGCCCTGAAGCCCCCGGCGCTGA
>JAPLOT010000246.1 GCA_026400595.1 Alphaproteobacteria bacterium
CACGGTGGGCCTGCTGGTCTGGAACCATGATTGGCTCCCCTGGTGGGTCATCCTGCCCGTCGGCGGCTACTTCGCGGCCATCTACACGTCACTCCAGCACGAGTTGCTGCATGGTCACCCGACATCAAGCCGCAGCCTGAACGAGCTGCTGATCTTCCCGACCCTGCACTTCTGGCTGCCCTACGCACGCTACCGCGACACCCATCTGCGCCATCACAATGATGCAGACCTGACCGATCCCCGCCTGGATCCCGAGTCCTACTACATGCTGCCGGAAGACTGGGCCCGGCTGCCCGGCCTCAAGCGGTCGCTGTACCAGTTCAACCAGACCTTGGGCGGCCGCATGCTGATCGGCCCCGCAGTAAGCATCATCCGCTTCTGGACCTCGGAATTCCGTGACATCGCACATGGCAACCGCGAGACGCTGCGCGCCTGGATCATCTTCGCCCTGTCTTCCGCGATCACCATCTGGTTTGTCACCGTCCTCGCGGGCATGCCGCTGTGGCAGTACATCCTGCTCATTGCCTATCCCGGCATCTCCCTGTCGCTGGTGCGCTCCTATTGCGAACATCGCGCCGCGGAACATCAGGACCACCGCACCATCATCGTCGAGGCCTCGCCCTTCTGGTCGCTGCTCTTCCTCAACAACAACCTGCATGTCGCGCATCACAACAAGCCGGCGCTGGCCTGGTACAAGCTGCCGGCGTTTTACGCCGCCGAACGCGCGGAACTCATCGCCCGCAACGATGGCTACACGATGCAAGGCTATGGCGAGATCTTCCGCCGCTACTTCTTCACGGCGAAGGAACCGATCCCCTATCCCGACATGCGCTGGCTGAAAAAGGACGTGACCTGATCTCGGGCACGGATGCTATCGTAGCGCCACCATGGTCAGCTTCTCCGTCGTCATCCCCACCCGCAACCGGACAGCGTTCCTCAGGCAAGCCATTGCCAGCGTGCTTGCGCAGACTCACGCCGCAAAGGAGATCATCGTTGTCGACGACGGCGTCGGCGCAGCAGAGGCGCTGAAAGATACATCGCCTCTTGTCCGCGTGCTCGACAATCGCGAAAGAGGCCCCGTGCCCGCGCGCAACCTGGGCGTCGCACAGGCGCAGGGCGATGTGATCGCCTTTCTCGACGACGATGACTGGTGGACCGACCGGGATTATCTTTCTGTAGCCACCCAAGCCTTCGGGAACGGTGCCACGCTCTGCTTCGGCGACGGCATCATGGCCTTCGAGGATGGACGGGAGGAGGCGAGCTTTGCCTTTAATGCCGACGCGAAATCTCTGGAGCGGGACAACACCATCCTGATCTCTGCGGTGACCTACCGGCGCAGCCTGCACGACAGCCTCGGACCTTTCGACGAAAGCCTGCCCTTCTATTGGGACTGGGACTGGTACTTGCGCGTGGCGCGCGCCGGCTGGCCGCTTGTGCATCTGGCTCGGCCGGTGGTGGCCATTCGCGTCCATGCCCGCAACATGTCGGGCGACACGCTGGAACGGCAGCGCCGCGAGAACCTCGACCGTTTCTCGGCGAAACACGGATTGCCACCCTTGATTCTCAAGAACCATCTCAATCTGGTCACCGATCTGCCGCCGGAGCGCAGATAACTGCCGGCTGCAATGCCGGAGACGCTACTTTGACGGCACGCAAGGCCTGCAGGCCACCGCCAAGAGATCGACCTCCAAATACTTGAAATACCTAACTATTTCAAACAAGGCGGAAGTTGGATTCAATTCACGCCCGTCTTCATGGGGTTTCTTCGCACGCGTCGCCAAAAACGCCCATAAAATAAGGTTTTCACGAATCAAAAGCTGCGTTAACGGTTACGCACTCGATTCGGCAAAGGAGAAAGAAATGGCTGACGAAAAGATCGTGACTGTTGCGTTGTCGAAGCTGGCTGCTGAGCTGGCCGAGAAGCATGAGATGTCCAAGAAGGCGACGACCGAGTTGCTCAACGCCTTTGTCGACCTCACCGTGAAGAACCTGAAGAAGGGCCACAAGGTGCGCATCACCGGCCTCGGCATCTTCCAGGTCCGCAAGCGTCCCGCCCGCATGGGCCGCAACCCGGCCACCGGCGAGCAGATCAAGATCAAGGCGTCGAAGAAGCTCGCCTTCCGCGCCGCCAAGGAAGTCAAGGACGCCATCTAAGCGGCAGTCCGGATTAGCGGAAATGGCCCTGCCCTTGCGGCGGGGCCATTTTCGTTTGCGATGAAATCTTTTCACCTTCGGGACTGATTGCGAGCCGGGCTGCTGCCCGCTAAACAACTCGCAAAACCTCAATCCCAAAGGAAATTCCATGAAAACCCAGGCGCGCGTTGTGGTCATCGGCGGCGGTGTCGTCGGCTGTTCGGTGCTCTATCACCTCACCAAGGCCGGCTGGAAGGATGTGGTTCTTGTCGAGCGCGACATCCTCACCTCGGGTTCGACCTGGCATGCCGCCGGCGGCTTCCACACGTTGAATGGCGATCCCAACGTGGCCAAGCTGCAGGGCTATACCATCGGCCTCTATGACGAGCTCGAGCGTATCTCCGGCCAGGCCTGCGGGCTGCACCGCTCGGGCGGCCTGATCCTGGCCGACACCAAGGAGCGCATGGAATGGCTGAAAATGGCCCATGCCCGCGCCCGCTATCTCGGCATCGAGTCCGAGCTTCTCACCATGAAGGAAGCCAAGGCGCTGCACCCCTTGCTGGAGGAGCAGTATTTCGTCGGCGCCCTGCTCGACAAGGCCGACGGCAATCTCGATCCCGAAGGCACGACCCATGCCTATGCGAAGTCGGCTCGCATCGGCGGCGCCGAGATCTATCAGGATTGCCGGGTCGAGGCGCTCAACCCGCGCAAGGACGGCACGTGGGACGTCGTCACCGCCAAGGGCACCATCCATGCCGAGCATGTGGTGAACTGCGGCGGGCTCTGGGCCCGCGAGGTGGGCCGCATGGTGGGTCTCGAGCTCCCGGTGCTCGCCATGGAGCATATGTATCTCGTCACCGACGACATGCCGGAGATCATCGCCTTCAACAAGGAGCGCGGCCACGAACTGCCGCATGCCATCGACTTCAAGGGCGAGATCTACATGCGCCAGGAGCGCTCCGGCCTGGTACTTGGCACCTATGAGCAGGCCTGCGTGCCGTGGCAGCCGAGAGAGACGCCCTGGAGCTTCGGCCGGGAGCTGCTGCAGCCCGACCTCGACCGCATCGCGCCCAATCTCGAGCTTGGCTACAAGCACTTCCCGGCCCTGGCCAAGGCCGGCATCAAGCGCGTGATCAACGGGCCCTTCACCTTCACGCCGGACGGCAATCCGCTGGTCGGCCCGGTGCAGGGCCTGCGCAACTACTGGGTGGCCTGCGGCGTCATGGCGGGCTTCAGCCAGGGCGGCGGCGTCGGCCTCGCGCTGTCGCAGTGGATGGTCAACGGCGACCCGGGCTTCGACGTCTGGGGCATGGACGTGGCCCGCTTCGGCGAATGGGCCACCCGCACCTATACGAACGAGAAGGTGCGCGAGAACTATTCCCGGCGCTTCTCCATCCGCTTCCCCAACGAGGAACTCCCTGCGGCCCGGCCGCAGCAGACCACCGCACTCTACGACAAGATGCTGGCGCAGGGCGCCGTCATGGGCGACAGCTGGGGCCTCGAGACGCCGCTGTGGTTCGCGCCCAAGGGCGTGGAACCGAAGGACATCGTGTCCTTCCGCCGTTCCAATGACTTCCCGCATGTGAAGGCCGAGGTGCTGGCCACGCGCAACGGCATCGGTGTCACCGAGATCGCCAACTTCGCCAAGTACCGTTTCTCCGGCGACGGCGCCGAGGCCTTCCTTTCGCGCCTGATGACCAACAAGATGCCAAAGACCGGCCGCATCGTGCTCACCCCCATGCTCAATCCGCAGGGCAAGCTGATCGGCGACTTCACCATTGCCAAGGCGCAGGACGGCAGCTTCTACATGTGGGGTTCGTCGCAGGCGCAGAAGTATCACATGCGCTGGTTCGAGGCTCATCAGCCCACCGATGGTTCGGTGACCATCCAGCGCCTCGACATGGGACTCGTCGGCCTGTCCATCGCGGGGCCGAAGTCGCGCGATGTGCTGGCGCAGCTCACCGACGAGGATGTGTCCAACGCCGCCTTCAAGTTCATGGACCACCGGTCGATGGAGATCGCGCATTGCCCGGCCCTCATCAACCGCGTCACCTATACCGGCGATCTCGGCTACGAGATCTGGGTCACGCCGGAATACCAGCGCCGCCTCTATGAGCAGATCATGAAGGCCGGTGCGGCCCACGGCATCGTCAATTTCGGCATGCGGGCACTGCTCTCGATGCGCCTGGAGAAGAACTTCCCCACCTGGTACCGCGAGCTTCGCCCGATCTACGGCGGCTTCGAGGCCGGCATGGACCGCTTCATCGACCTGACGAAGAACGACTTCATCGGCCGCGACGCGGCGATGGAGGAGAAGCGCGCGGGCGGAAAGCTGCGGCGCGTGTCGATGATCGTCGACGCGGCGGATGCCGACGTGCTGGGCGACGAGCCCATCTGGCACAAGGGCAAGGTGGTTGGCTGGGTCACCTCCGGCGGCTTCGCCCATTACGTCGACAAGTCGCTGGCCCAGGGCTATGTGCCGAAGGACCTGGCCGGCATCACCGAGGCCGGCGCCTTCGAGATCG
>JAPLOT010000307.1 GCA_026400595.1 Alphaproteobacteria bacterium
GAGGTGAAGCTGGTGGAAGCCACGCCCGTTTCGGGCGGCATGCGTTTCGAAGTGGTCTCCGAGGGGCGCAGCGGCACGCCGCTGCCACGGCGGGCCGTGCGGACCAGCCGGCAGACACCGCGCAAGGGACCGCGGCGGCGCTGACTTGCGGCACTGCGTCGCGCCGGCCGTCCGGGCCTTCAAACCGCCGCCGCACTTGCGCATGGTGCGGCCATGACCGTGACCATCGACGATCCATCCGCCGCCCCGCTCGAAATCCGCTCCTGGAAGCAGGCCATGATCCGCGGTGCCCGCTGCCGCTGCCCCGCCTGCGGCGCCGGACTGATGTTCGCCAGGTTCCTCAAGGTCTCGGACAGCTGCCAGGCCTGCGGCGAAGAACTGCACCATCATCAGGCCGATGACGCGCCGCCCTATTTCACCATGTTCATTGTCGGACACCTCGTTGTGCCGATGGTGCTGATCGTGGAAAAGCTCTGGCATCCGGCCCTGCCGATCCATTTCGTGGTCTGGACCATCGTGACCCTGGCGCTCAGCTTTGCCATCATGCCGGCCGTGAAGGGGGCGATCGTCGGCCTGCAATGGGCGCTGCGCATGCACGGCTTCGAATTGCCGGCCCGGCACGAGGCGCTATGAGCTACGACCATCCGGAATTCGCCGGCTCCAGGCTTCATGCGCAGGTGCTGCGGCCGAAGGATTCTGCCACGCTCATCCTGGTGCGACGCGACGGGCCGAAGCCCCGCATCCTGATGGGCCAGCGCAGCGGCGGCCATGCCTTCATGCCGAACAAGTTTGTCTTCCCCGGGGGGCGCCTCGATCCGGCAGACTGCCGCGTCAAACCGGCGCGGGACCTCGACCCCGCCACGCTGGCCAAGCTCATGGCCCGGATGCGCGGCCGTGCGACCGCGTCGCGGGCCCGGGGCCTCGCCCATGCCGCATTGCGCGAGACCTGGGAAGAGGCCGGCCTCGTGGTCGGCCGCAGCCGCATGGAGGAGGCGCCCGATCTGTCATGCCTGGTGCTGTTCATGCGGGCCATCACCCCGCCGGGCCGCACCCGGCGCTATGATTCCCGTTTCTTCGTGGCCGACGCCGAAACCGTGTCAAACCTCGACCGGCCTCACCACGATGGCGGCGGCGAGCTGCTGACCCTGTCCTGGCTGACGCTGGACGACATCCGCGGCCTCGACCTGCCGCTGATCACGGTGGATGTGCTGGACCGGCTGAAACCCCACCTCGACCAGGGCCGCCTCCCCGCCCCGGAGACCCCCATCTCGTTCCAGTACTACCGCGGCCGGAGCTGGATCGAGGACACGATCTGAGGGGAACCGGAGCCTCCGCGCCCCATTCGACCAGTCCTGGCCCGCCTTGACTTTGGGCCGCTTTTCGGGTCTATCGGCGCCAAATCCCGATTGGAGAGCATCATGGCCAAAGGCAATGTCATCAAGATCAAGTTGGCGTCGACCGCCGACACCGGTTACTTCTACGTGACCAAGAAGAATTCCCGCACCATGACCGAGAAGATGTCGGTCAAGAAGTACGACCCCGTCGCACGCAAGCACGTCGAGTTCAAGGAAACCAAGATCAAGTAATCCACCCGCCTTCGGGCCGGGACAAGGGGGCACCGCCGCAAGCGGTGCCTTTCGCGTTTCAGGGCCCTGTCGCGTGAAATCCCCTCACCTCTGGAGCTGCCCATGAGCACCCCCGACTATCGCGCCATGATCCCCGGCCTCGTCTATCGCAACCAGGCCTTCATCAACGGCCGGCACGTGCCGGCGGCCTCGGGCCGGACCTTCGACTGCGTCTCGCCGATCGACGGCCGTGTGCTGACCCAGGTCGCGGAATGCGATGCGGAGGACGTGAACCGCGCCGTTGCGGCGGCCCGCGCGGCCTTCGAAAAGGGCGGCTGGAGCGCATGCCATCCGCAGAAGCGCAAGAAGGTGCTGACGCGCTTCGCCGAACTCATCCTCAAGCACCGCGACGAACTGGCCCTGCTCGAAACCCTCGACATGGGAAAGCCCATCGCCTCCTCGGCGGGCGGCGACATTCCGGCCTCCGCGCAGGCCATCCAGTGGTACGGCGAAGCAGCCGACAAGCAGTATGACGAAGTTGCGCCCTATCGTCCGGACTCGGTGGCCCTGATCACCCGCGAGCCCATCGGCGTGGTGGCCGCCGTGGTGCCGTGGAATTATCCCCTGATGATGGCGTCCTGGAAGCTCGGCCCTGCCCTCGCCGCGGGCAATTCCATCATCCTGAAGCCCGCGGAGCAATCGCCGCTCACCGCGCTCCGCATCGCCGAACTGGCCGCCGAAGCCGGAGTGCCGGACGGCGTCCTGAATGTGCTTCCCGGCTTCGGCGCGACGGCGGGACAGGCCCTTGGCCGCCACATGGACGTGGACATGATCGCCTTCACCGGCTCCACCCAGGTGGGCAAGTACTTCCTGCGCTACTCCGGCGAGAGCAACATGAAGCATGTCTCGCTCGAAACGGGAGGCAAGTCGCCAAACATCGTCTTCGCCGATGCGGGCGATCTCGACCACGTGGCGCGCACCTCCGCCGACGGCATCTTCTACAATTCGGGCCAGAGCTGCAACGCGCCCACCCGCATCCTGGTAGAGGACAGCATCCGCGAAGAGTTCATGGCGCTGGTCGCCAAGCACGCCAGGCCATGGGCGCCTTCGGATCCGCTCGACCCGAAGACCGCCATGGGCGCGGTGGTCGACCGCGACCAGATGAACCGCGTGCTGTCATATATCGACGCGGGCAAGGCCGAAGGCGCCAGGCTCGCGGCTGGCGGGCATCAGGCGCTGAGCGACACGGGCGGCAGCTACATCGCGCCAACGGTCTTCGAGGCCGTGACCAACAACATGAAGATCGCCCAGGAAGAGATCTTCGGCCCGGTCGTGGTGGCCATCAGCTTCAAGGAC
This sequence comes from Alphaproteobacteria bacterium, assembly GCA_026400595.1. Lineage (GTDB taxonomy): Bacteria > Pseudomonadota > Alphaproteobacteria > Rhizobiales > Aestuariivirgaceae > Aestuariivirga. The sequence continues at coordinate 2,922 of JAPLOT010000307.1, forward strand.
GAGGCGGAGGCCATCCGCATCGCCAATGACTCGATCTATGGCCTCCAGGCCAACATCTGGACCCGCGACGTGAGCCGGGTCCACCGGGTGGCGCGCCAGCTGCGCGCCGGAACCGTGGTGGTCAACAATGTCTGGGGCAGCGACATCAGCCATCCCTTCGGCGGCTACAAGCAATCCGGCATCGGCCGCGACAAGTCGCTCCACGCCATGGACAAGTATCAGCAGGTCAAGAACACCTACATCCAGCTGTAGCGCGGCGGGAGGTTGGACAGCAGGCCGTTCTTCGGGAGATCATCCTTCAGCATCAAACGGATGCCTTGCGCCGATATCAGCTCGTGCGGCATGCCGCCACTCACGGGCCTCGCAGGCTGTCGGTCACGTCCTGGAATTCGTAGATGTGGTCATTGTCGAGGTAGATCTTCATGCGATCAGGCAGGTCTTCGATGGGAACGTTGAAGACACTGCGCAGGACCTTGCGGAAGACGTTCACGGGCGTCATGCCGGGCGAGAACTCGGACGGCGGAATGCCCGGCGCATAGACCGCGTTCAGGATCGCGAACTTTTCCCGCAGGAGCTCGGGCGGTACCTTGGTCCACTCGACTCGCGTCACGTCCCGGGCGAAGGAGGTCACCTCATCGCCCGCATACATGCCGGGCCAGGGGCCCTCGTCGGCCTGCAGAATGATGATGGGCCTGGGGCCGGGACGCGACAGGATCGCATCGACCGTCTCGAGAATCTGCCGATTGGCATAGGTCACCTGGCCAACATAGTTCTTGCTGCGGCTGCGCGACCTTGCCTCTGCGATATCCATGCAGCGCCCGCTTTCATGGGTGACGAAGGGCGGGTGCGGGATCAGGAAATGAGCAAAGTAGAAGCGCGGCCGATCTCCGGGACCCTGGGACCGAATGTCCTCGAACATCAGCCGCGAACGCCGGCACTGCCAGAAGAGCGGATCGCCCCAGCCGAACCCGATGGCTCGGGAGGCATGTGCCGCCATCGATGACTGATAGACGGCCAGCAGGAGTTCACGCATCTCGAAGTGATTGTGATGGACGTCGGCCGCCGCGATCCGCCGCGTGGGTTCCCACCAGGTTCCCGCGTAATGAAACTCATAGCCCTCCCCCTTCAGGAAGCGGGCGATCCGGAAGTCCTGAAACATCGAGAAGATGAGCCGCCAGTCGGATGAGTCCTTCGTGGCGTCCGTCGACAGGCGATCGAGGTAGTCGAAATTCAACGAGGAGACGATCGAGTGGGCGGTGCGCTGGTAGTTCGCGAAGGACTCTTCGGCGACGTAGAAGCCGCGCTTGCGCAGTTCTTCAAGAAACGGCTCATTGTCGTGCCCATAGATCGACTTCATGAAGTCGGCACGGGCGTAGCGGTCGAAGATGAAATAGTAGATGTCCGGCTTTTCCGCCGCCTCAGACGTGGCTACGGGCAGCTCCGGAAAGGCCTTCTCGGCAACCCCGGCAAATGCGCTGCTCTGAGCGCTCACGCCGGAGGAGAGTGCAGCATTGAGAAGCACGGCGCCGAAGGCAGCACTACCGACCGACAGGAGCACCGCAGCGATGCGCCGGGCTTCGCCGAAGCGCAGGACCAGCAGCAGCGCGAGAAGCCAGACCACGGCCCATATCAACCGATAGCCTTCCGATACCATGAATACCGCAGGCAGGAAGGTCACGCCGAAGAGCAACGCGGTCACGAGGTCGGTCACGTCCGGACGCCGGAGGATCCAGCGCAGGACAAGCGCCACCAGGGCACAGCCGCCGGCCAGCATGAGATAGACGATCAAGGCGTCCAGCGGCTCCACCCGACTTGCGTTGGTGGCGGCAAGCTGCATGACCGGCAGCGCTGGCAGCAGAAGCAGATAGTAGGGACGGGCTTGCTTGGCAGCGGCGCGCATTCAGACTGTTCCGGGTTGAGAATGGGCAACCGGCTGGCAGCCCTTCAATTTCTCAAGCGACTTCGATTCCCCTTACGCCCTGTCGTACCAATAGAGCGTACGGCCAGCCACCGACACGGTTTCCTTCTTCACGATCCTGGCCTTGGCCAGCAAGGAAGACTCGAAGACTTCCGGCGTGTAGTCAGCGAAGATGTCCTCGCGCAGCGCAAGCAGTTGCTGCACCGTCGGGTCCTTCTTCTGCACGAACTCGATGACGCCATGAGGTGCGAGGGATGTCAGCGCCTCGACGACGCCCGGC
>JAPLOT010000007.1 GCA_026400595.1 Alphaproteobacteria bacterium
CGGCCGCAGCGGCCAGCGCATCGGCGCGATACATCTCCTCGGTCGTCAGAAGTTCGGGACCCATGCCAGACACCTCGGCGCATACGCCATGTTCGGAAAGCCATCCCGTCCCGCTATAACAAGTCCCCGCGGAAGGCTCCACTCTCATCAGACCCTCCGCCGAAGGATCAGGAGTTTGACATGACCACATCGCAGCACGACGCCGTCAGGCTTCTCGCCCAGCGCATCCTGGAAATCGGCTATGAAGACCTTCCCGCCCGCGAACGACATGTCATCGAGCGCGTGGCGAACCGCCTGGCGGTGTCGCGCGACATCAACGTCGATTACGACGAGGGCCTCACCTTCGGCCAGCGCCTGTCCGACCGCATCGCGGCCTTCGGCGGCTCCTGGAGCTTCATCATGATCTTCGGCGCGGCCATTGCCACTTGGGTAATCGTCAATGTCGTGCTCACTGTCCGCAGCGGCAGCAGCTTCGACCCCTACCCCTTCATCCTGCTCAATCTCTTTCTCTCGATGATCGCGGCCCTTCAGGCGCCGGTCATCATGATGTCGCAGAACCGCCAGGCGGCGAAGGACCGGCTGCAGGCCTCGCACGACTACGAGGTCAATCTCAAGGCCGAGATCGAGATCATGGCGCTGCACGAGAAGCTCGACGAGATGCGCGCCAAGGACTTGCAGGCGCTGGTGCGCGCCATTGCGTCACGCGGCGCCTGAGGTGCCGCGGGCCATCACGGCAGATAGAGCAGCAGCACCGTGTAGCAGGCCGCTCCCAGCGCGAAAGCGCCGACATCGGATGTGCGCCGCGTTTCCGGCAGTTCATGGCGGATGATGTTCAGGATGGTGCCGCCGGCGAGATAGGAGAGCGCCAAGGTCAGCACCACTTCGGGAATCCGGATCGAATCGATCACTCCGATCAGCCAACCCAGGAGCAGCGCTGCGACGAGAATCCATCGGCCCATGCCTTCGTAACGCGGGCCGTGGTGCTCGGCCATGGCATGATCGTTGACCAGGAAGTGCAGGCCCAGCGCCGCGGCGAAGAGCCACAGCGGCTCGACCGCCTGGTCGCCGGGCGTACCTACCGCATAACCCGTCGCGACATGCTGCACGATCGCCGAGATCATGCTGAGCATGAAGGCAAACTGCGCCGTCTGGTCGGCCAGGCCCTGCTGGCGCTGCCGCCTGCGCGACTCGCGCGCCGCGGTCTCGACCCAGAAGGCGACGACCAGCCCCACCAGCGCCAGGATGTAGACATGACGGTTGACTGCGCTCAGCCAGCCCACCGCATCCAGCGCCGATTGCCGCTTCGACAGGCCGGGCAGCAGATCGAGAAACACGTAGCTGACGCTGAGCCCCGAGGCGAAGGACAGCATGCGCGGCGTCCAGCGGTGCTGGCCGATGCCGGAGACGCGCGCCACGGCATAGACCGCGCAGAGCGCCAGAACGGTGAGAAAGGAAGGCAGCGCCATGCTCATGAGGGTCCCGTCGACTCTCTCTGCATGCCCCAGACCCGCCGCCCTGTCATCCCCGGAGCGGCAATCCGCCCGCGCCCGCTCTGGCCAAACAGTCATCGCACAATTTGTGTGCATTTGCT
>JAPLOT010000488.1 GCA_026400595.1 Alphaproteobacteria bacterium
GATTCCGCCGAAGCGCGTGCCGATGGTCTCGACGGGAATGCCCAACGCATAGACCGCGGCGGAGGCGAGGATCACGGCAATCAGCAGTCCCGGCCAGTGCGGGCGGAACTGCCGCAGCACCAGGATCACCGCGATGGTGAGCAGCGCCACGCCGAAGGCCGCGGCATTGAAGCTGGGCGCGGCCTCCAGCAGCACCTTGATCTTGGGGATCAGCTCGCCCGGTTCCGCCACGTTGAGCGTCAGCCCGAAGAGCTCGTGCAGCTGGCTCGCGAAGATGATGACGGCGATGCCCGCGGTGAAGCCCACGGTCACAGGATAGGGAATGAACTTGATGTAGGTGCCCAGCCGCAGATAGCCCACGAGCGTCAGGAATATCCCGGACATGAAGGTGGCCAGGATCAGGCCGTCCAGCCCATGGGCCTGGACGGTGGCAAGCACCAATACGATGAAGGCGCCCGCCGGTCCGCCGATCTGGAAACGGCTGCCGCCCAGCAGCGACACCATGAAGCCACCCACGATCGCGGTGAAGAGTCCACGATCCGGCGACACGCCCGAGGCGATGGCGATCGCCATCGACAGCGGCAGCGCGACGATGGCAACCGTCAGGCCCGCGATCATGTCGGCGCGCAGCCCATCCAGCCCGTAGCCCTCGCGCAGCACCGTCACCAGCTTGGGCGTGTAGAGTTCGCGGAAAGTCGGTTCGTGATGCAGCGATTCGGCGGTCATGACCGGTCTCCCGGCGGCAGCAGACGAACCCCTCGCCCTCCGGCCTCGCTGCGCACGCCTTCGCCGATCAGCTCCACCCCGGCGGCGCGCAGCGCGTCGACCACCCGGTTCAGGCTGTCGATGTTGCCGCGTACGCTGCCATCGCTGGCTTCCATGCGCTGGATCGTGGGGAGCGATATGCCGGAACGCTCGGCCAGTTCCTTCTGCCCGATACCCAGCAGGGCGCGCGCGGCGCGCATCTGGCCGGAGGTGATCATGATGCGGTCAGCCCATGCATTATGATGTACCAAACATCATATTGACCGAAGATTACCTCAGTAATGAGGAAAAATCAATGTGAGAACGACTTCCACTTGATCGAGCAGCCGATCGAGACCACCTGCTCGGCCGGTCCGCGGCCCGTCTCGGCGATCCGGCGCATGGCCTCGAACAGTTCGCGCTTCGCGTCCGGGAGCGTGTCCTTGCGCGAGGCATCGAGCCGGCCCCGATACTGCAGCTCCAGCTTGCTGTTGAAGCCGAAGAAGTCCGGCGTGCAGGCTGCGCCATAGGCACGGGCCACGTCCTGGGCATCATCATGCAGGTAGGGAAATCCGAAACCATGCCGCTCGGCAAAGACCTTCATTTCGGGGAAGCTGTCTTCCGGATAGGCCGAGGCGTCGTTCGAGGAGATTGCCAGCGTTTCGATGCCATGCGCGCGCAGTTCCGCCGCATCGCGCACCAGCCGGCCGATCACGGCCTTCACGTAAGGGCAGTGATTGCAGATGAACGCGATCAGCGTGCCGTTCGGTCCGGCGCTGTCAGCCAGCCGATGGCGCTTGCCATCGACGCCCGGGAGCGTGAAGTCGATTGCCTTCCAACCGAAATCGCAGACAGGTGGGATCGCCGCCATAGGACCGGTTCAGTTCAATAAGCCATGTCGAAGTACTGTTCGGCACTCAACCCGTAGAACTCGACCGCACCAAACCGACCCTGCCCCGCCGGAAAATCGGCATGCGACTGCATGTGCCGCAGGCCGATACGCTTGGCCAGCATCGTCGAGGCCTTGTTGCCGCTCATGATCTTGCACCACACCCGGTCGGCCCGCAGGCGCTCGAAGGCGAGGCCCAATAGCGCCCGCCCGACCTCGGTCCCGAAGCCCATGCGCCACATGGCGGGATGGACGCCCCAGCCGATCTCCAAAGACTTCGGCCGCTGCAGGATGAGGAAGCCGTCGCCCACTGCTTCGCCGCTGTACTTCTCCTCGGCGGCCAGGTGAAACACGTTGCGGCGCTCGTCGCCCTGGCGCGCCACCGACCGCGTGACGAAGGCGCGCACCTCGGCCTCGCTGGCCAGCCGCATGGCGATGTAGCGCTGATAGGGCTCCTGCATCATGAAGCCGGCAAAGGCCTCGGCATCCCGCGCCTCGATTTCCCGAAGCACCAGTTGCCGGGTTTCCACGGCGGGCAGACTCGCAAGCGTGTTCATAAAGGAATTGTTAACGCAATCCTGCGTCATCTGAAAGAGCTTGCTGCATCTTGCCTGAATCGCGCCGCGCATTGGCGCCACATTCTGCGGTTAACCATCAGGGCAGGACGGCCGGAGGACGTTACGATGACCGCGATGACTCGCCTGGCCTTGACCTGCCTTCTGGTCGCCGCGACCGGCCTTGAGGGCGGTGTCGCCCTGGCCAAGAGCAAGGCCTTCTGCCGCGGTTACGCCGAAGAAACCGCCAACGCCCTTGCCGGGCCGCGCGATGCCGGGTCCGGTTCGGCGGTTGATGGTGGAAACGGCCTTGGCTTCAGCGCTGATGCCGGCGGCGCATCGGACACAGTTTCACCGGTCACGCGTGGCGATGCCGGCAGCGACGAATGGCGCCGCACCTATCGCGCGGCCTATTCGGAATGCCGCGCCTCTTGAGCCACCCGTCCTGACTGGGCATAGTTTCCCGGAACTGACCGGGAGACATCATGACAGACCTCATTATCGTCAACGGCGACATCCGCACCATGGATCCGCTGCAACCGCGCGTAACGGCGCTCGCAGCACGCGGCCAACGCGTCATGGCGCTCGGCGATGACGCGGAGATCCGTGCGCTGGCGACGCCGTCGACCCGCGTGATCGATGCGGGCGGCCGGCTGGTGCTGCCGGGGTTCCAGGACACGCACATCCATCTGCAGGAAAGCGGCACCCGCCATGCCTTCGATCTCGATCTGCAGGGCGTGCGCAGTCTCACCGAACTGATGGACAAGCTCGCAGCCTTCGCGGCGAAGCACCCCGACCGCGCCTGGCTCAAGGGTCACGGCTGGTACACGGGCATCTTCAACGACCGCAACCTGACGCGGCAGGTGCTCGACGAGGCTGTTCCCGACCGCCCGCTGTTTCTGTCTTCGTCCGACTATCACTCTGCCGTCATCAACACGAGAGCCTGCGAGGCGATCGGGCTCGACGCCGGTGTGCAGGATCCCGAAAACGGCTATTTCTCACGCGATGCGCTGGGTATTCCCACCGGCATGCTCAACGAAGCAGCCATGGAGTTCGCACGCGAGCGCATGCCGGAGACCATCGATGCCGAGTGGGAGGAAGGCGTGCGCTGGGGCCAGCATCACGCCAACCGGCACGGCTTCACCGGCGTCCTCGATGCCCTGGTCACCGAGCGGCATCTGCGCGTCTACAACGCGCTCGACAGGCGTGGCGAACTGACGGTCCGCGTGGCCTCGACCGCCCTGGTCGAGCCGTCCGACAGCGTCAAGGGCGCGCTCGACCGCCTGGAGGACTTCCGCCGCAGCTACAAGTCCGAGATGCTCAAGGTGCACTCGGCCAAGTTCTTTCTCGACGGTGTCTTCGAGAACCGCACGGCCGCGATGATCGACGGCTACAAGGACGAGATCGGCGGCAATGCGCCCGTCATGTTCGGCGAAAACCACCTGCGCGAGCTCTTCATCGCCATGGATGCGGCGCGTTTCCAGATTCACGTCCATGTCATCGGCGACAAGGCGGCGCGCGCGGCGCTCGACGGCCTCGAGGCCGCCCGCGAGATCAACGGCGAGTGGCCCAGCCTCCATCAGCTGGCGCATGTTCAGCTGGTCCGGCCCGAAGACATTCCGCGCTTCGGCAAGCTCGGCGTCATGGCCAACATCCAGCCGCTCTGGGCCCGGAACGAGCCGTCCGTCACCGACGTCGCGGTGCCGATGGCAGGCAAGGATCTCGTCCGCTGGATGTACCCCTTCCGCTCCATCATCGATGCCGGCGGCGGATTCGCCATGTCCAGCGACTGGGGCGTCTCCACCCTCGACCCCTTCCAGATCATGCAGACCGCCATCACACGCCAGCCGCCGGAGAAGGGCCGCAACCATCCTGTCTTCCTGCCCGAGGAACGCATGACGCTGGACGAGTGCGTCAAGGGCTACACCGTCAACGCGGCAGCCGCCGCGTGGCGCTCGCCCGACACTGGCTCTCTGGAACGCGGCAAGTTCGCGGACGTGATCATCCTCGACCAGAATCTCTTCGAGATTGACGTCTATGATATCCACAAGACCAAGGTCATGCTCACGCTTCTCGGCGGCAAGGAAGTCTACCGCCACGAGGGTTTCGCGGATTAGGACGGCAGCCTATTCCCTGCCCTTGTGACGGCGCAGGAAGTCGAGGACTGGCGGGGCCACCTGGTCGGCGGCTTCCAGCAGGATGGCGTGGCGCAGCACCGGCAGGATCACCAGCTCGGAGTCCGGCAAGGCCTCGGCGATCAACGTGTTCAGGCGCGGATTGCAGCCGCCGTCGTTCTCGCCGGTCAGCACCTGGCAGGGCTGCGCGATCTCGTGCAGCCAGGGTGCCATTTCGGTCTCGGCATAGATGTCGAAGACAGAGAGGAAGACCTCCGGATCGGTATCGATCACCTGCTGCATGCGGCGTTCGATCACGTCCGGCCGCCGCGCCGCGAACTCCGGCGTGAACCAGCGGTCCTTGAGCGCCTCCAGCACCTGCGGGATGCCCTTGGCGCGCATCGCCGCCACCACGCCCTTCACCTTGGCGCTGTCGTCTTCGGTGCGGAAGGCGGCGGTGGACCACAGGCCCAGCGTCTTCACGTGCTGCGGGTACTTGCGCGCATAGGCCGGACCGATCATGCCGCCCAGCGAATGGCCGGCGAAATGCGCGCGTTCGATGTGAAGCTCGCGGCGCAGCGCCTCCAGATCCTCGACGAGGTCGTCGAGCGTGTAGGGCGGATTCGGCACCGGCGAAGCGCCGTGGCCGCGCAGGTCGTAGCTGATCACGCGGACATCGCGCTTCAGATGCGGCACGAGTCCGGCGAAGGAGGCGCGCGAGGCGCCGATGCCATGGATGAGGAAAAGCGGTTCGCCCTCCCCTTCGACCGAGAATGCGGAACGGATCGGCGTGGGCATGGCGCTTACTTGTCCGGATATTTCTCGTTCATCATGTCGTAGCCGGTGCCCCAGTCGTGCTTCTCGACATCGGTGAAGACGACATGGAAGGACTCCGGCTTGCCGCCGCCGGCGCCGCGGATGAAGCCGTCGATGAGTTCGCGGGCAATCTTCTTCTTCTGCTCGGCCGTGCGGCCCTTGAACATCTCGACGCGGATGATCGGCATGGGTCGTGTCTCCAGTTCTCAGTGAGGGCGTGTGATCAGGCGGCCTTCCGGGCCGTGTGGAAATGCGGCATCACCTCTTCGGCGAAGCGGCTCATCATGTCGAGGGTGAGTTGCTCGTCCTGCCCGAAGTTGGAGGTCGTCAGCACCTCGTCGATGCCGAGTTCGGCATAGACCGAGAGGCGGTCGATCATCTCCTGGCGGCCGCAGAGCAGCAGGTTGCCCATGAGTTCGTCCAGCGTCTGGCTGCGCGGCAGCGGCCGGATGATCCCCTGGTCGACGATGCCGGGACCGCCGAAGACGTTGTCGAAGCTCTTGTAGTACGCGTAGGCGCGTTCGGCGATCTTGCGGCGCTCGGCGTCGCTCGACACGAGGAAGACGCCGCGCTGCAGGCTGAGCCGCGTGTCGAGCGGCCGTCCGGCCGCCGCCTTGCCGCGACTGAAGGCCGTCACCTGGTCGATGAGCTGCTGGTGGGTTCCGCCCAGCGGCGTGGTCTGCACGTGGTAGCCGGCCTTGGCCGCTGCCTCGATGCCAACGGGGTTCATCACCGCCACCATGAGCGGGATCGGGTCCTCGGGACGCGGCATGATGGTGAGCGGCGCGAATTTGTAGCGCGGGCTGTCCCATGGCACGTCGGCACGCGTCAGCAGGGCTTCGAGGATCTTCAGGTCTTCCTCGAAACGCGGCTTGGTGTCGCCGAAGGGCACGCCGATCCGCTCGGTCTCGTAGGCGAAGGCGCCCTTGCCCACGCCCAGCATCAGCCGGCCGTCGCACAGCGCCTGGGCCTGCACCACCTCGCCGGCGAAGATCCGCATGTCGCGCAGCGGCAGCTGGCAGACCGAGGTCATGAGCAGCAGGTTCTCGGTATGGGCCGCCACCTTCACTGCCATCTGCAGCGGCGACGGGATCAGCAGAATGTTGAGAAGATGGTGTTCGGGGATTCCGACGCCGCGATAGCCGAGGCGCTCGGCATGGACCGCCTGGGCTATCACGCTCTTGTAGAGGCGCTTGCCGCCGATCTGCGGGTCCAGCATGTGGCTGGACAGAAAGTGGATGAAGTCCATGTCCGTTCCCCGTCTATGTCGCGCGGAAACAGTGCCAGACTCCCAAAAGATTGAAAATCGAAATATTTTTGGCATTATGTTCGAAATTGTCGAACTGAACCAATGAACCTCGAAGAACTCCGCACCTTCCTCGAAGTGGTCGAGACCGGCAGCCTGGTCACGGCCGCGAAGCGCCTGAACGTCACCCCCTCCACCGTCAGCGCCCGCATCAGCGGACTGGAAGAGGAAATCGGCCAGAAGCTGCTGCACCGGAACAAGTCGGGCGCCGAGCTCACTTCGCCGGGCTTCAAGTTCAAGCGCTACGCCGAGGTCATGCTGCAGCTCTGGGGCCAGGCGCGCTACGAGGTGTCGCTGCCCAGGGGCTTCGAGGGCGTCTGCAACGTGGGGCTCGACTTCGACCTCTGGCCCGGCGTTGGCCAGCGCTTCCTGGAACATCTGCGCAGCCATGCCCCGGGCATCGCCGTGGCCTTGTGGCCCGGCGAGCAGCGCATGATCGACCGCTGGCTGGAGATCGGCCTGGTCGACATCGCCTTCTGCCATGCCCCGCCGGCGGGCGAGCGCTTCACCAGCCGGGTCCTTTTCGACGACGAACTGGTCATGGTCTCGACCCGGAATGCATCGGCGCCGGATCTCTCGGCCGGCTATGTCTATGTCGATCACGGCGACGCCTTCCGCCGCCAGCACGCCGCCGCCTTCCCTGGCGATGTGACATCGGCGCTCACCATCGCATCCTCCGACTGGGCCTTGGGCCACCTCCTGCGCAATGGCGGTTCGGGCTACCTGCCACGGCGCCACGTCATGGATGCCGTCCGCGATGGCCAACTTCATCTTGTCGAGGGAGCCCCCGTCCTGTCCCGCCGCGTCTATCTCGTGGAGACGGCGCAGACGGTGAAGGCATGGGACTGGTACGAGACCGCCGTTGCAGCATCCGCGCCATAAAGCAGCGCCCCGCTCGAAAGTGCAGCGTTTACGAGCCGCGCCGCAATCGATATAGAATCGATGAGCGCAGGGCAGACACAAGGACCCTGGGCCAGGACCGATGATCGATATCGATGACACAATCTTTCGAATCAAGTCCTTCATCAAGGCGTTGGAGGGCGACGAGGGATTCGACGGTCTCGATCAGACCTCCATCGACATTCTGACCCGCATTGGCGGAGCCTATGCCCGGCGCGAAAGCCTGCGCAGCAGCGACCTTGCGGAGAATCCGGATTTCGGCAGCGCCGCCAGCGTCTACCGGAAACTCTCGCAGCTTGCCTCCGACGGCTGGATCACCTCGACGCAGGACCCGGCCGATGCCCGCTCGCGCTTCATCGTGCCGACCAGCCGCACGCTGCATGCCTTCAATCGCATGTCGAACAAGCTGAGGCAGCAACTGTCCGAGGCCAAGGCCTGAGCATCGCTGACTGGTCTGCGCCGCCGTGCCAGGCCCTGCTGTTCCTTCTCGGAGCTTGAGATGACGGCACCGGCCTGACCGGTGAGAACCGTCTACGCGAATCGCTCCGTCAGC
>JAPLOT010000325.1:0-12117 GCA_026400595.1 Alphaproteobacteria bacterium
CTCACGTGGCGGAAAGCCGGGCCGCCATCGGGACCGAGTCCCGTCTTGCAGCAGTGGTAATCTGTTGCTTAGTCCCCTACTGACTGGCCCGATGACAGGCCCGGTTTTCCCCGCTAGATTGCAGGCCGCGCGCTGTGGTCCACGAATCTGGCCGGAGCGCGGCATCGGGGGTGATGGAGGAGACATGCCGATCAATCGTAGGAATTTCCTGATGGGTGCGGGAGCCCTGGGCCTCTCCGGCCTGACTGCCGGCTCAGTTGAAGCAGCCGGCCCCCGGCCAAAGGATGCCAGCGCCTATTTCGGTCCGATGATCGAGGACAACGGGATTGTCTTTCCGTCCACCAATTTCACGAAGATCAATGTCCGCTGGCGCCGGCAGTTCGTGCCCTACACCAGCCGCGAACCGCAGGGCACGGTCGTGGTGGATGCCAGCAATCACTTTCTCTACGTGATCTTCGAGAACCAGACAGCCTTGCGCTACGGCGTTGGCGTTGGCCGTGACGGCTTCCGCTGGTACGGCCGCGCCCGCATCGACCGCAAGCAGCTCTGGCCGCGCTGGACCCCGCCCCCGGCAATGCGCGCACGAAACCCGGACCTTCCGGAATTCATGAAGGGCGGGAAGGACAATCCCCTCGGTCCCAGGGCCATGTACCTGTTCCGCAACGGCACCGACACCGGCTATCGGATTCATGGAACCACCGAGCCGTGGTCGATCGGCACCAATGCTTCGTCCGGCTGTATCCGCATGTTCAACGAGGATGCGATCGACCTCTACCAGCGCTGCCCCATCGGCACGCGCGTGCTGGTGCTCAAGGCGCTGGGCGCGCCGGTCATCAACGAAGCGGCGGACGTCGACAGCCAATGACACGCTTCACATTGCCTGCGCTAGCCGCAGCGGCCCTGGCCCTAGCGGCCTGCAGCAGTTCGAAGCAAGCCGACCTTCCTCCGGCTGCACCCGTGGTTCAGCCCTCGGTTCCCAGCACGGGCGGCGTCGGCGCGGCTCCCGGAAGCGAGCAGGATTTCATGCTGAACGTGGGCCGCCGCGTTTTCTTCGCCGAAGGATCCGCAGCAATCGACAGCACGGCGCGCGCCACCATCCGCAACCAGGTGCAGTGGCTCAAGGCCAATCCGCAATGGAAGGCGAAGATCCAGGGCTTTGCCGATGATCCCGGCAGTGACGCGCAGCAGACGGCGCTGTCGCAGAAGCGCGCCGATGCCGTGAAGAACGACATGGTGTCACAAGGCATTGCCGCGAACCGGATCTGGGCCAAGGGCTATGGCCGTGACCGGCTCGTGGGCGACTGCGCCGAACTCGAATGCAAGGCGCAGAACCGCCGGACGGTCACCAATCTGCAGGACGGAACGGAAGCACAATAGCGTCCGCCCGGCCCCGCATCGCTACGGCTACGACAACAGCTTGCGCACGGCTTCGCGCCAGCCCGCCAGCTTGGCCGAACGGATCGCAGGCTTCATTCTGGGGGTGAAGCGCGCCTGACGCTTCCAGCTCTTGGCGAAGACCGGCGGTTCGGGAAGAAGACCAGCTTGAAGACCAGCAAGGTAGGCGGCGCCGACAGCCGTTGTTTCAAGAACCTTCGGCCGGTCCACCGGGGCATCGAGAATGTCGGCCAGGCGTTGCATGGTCCAGTCCGAGGCCGTCATCCCGCCGTCGACGCGCAAGATGGTTCGCCCCGCCGAGCCCCAGTCCTTCTTCATCGCTTCCAGGAGATCATGGGTCTGATAGCAGACGGCCTCGAGCGCGGCCTGGGCAAGCTCGGCCCGCGTCGTCCCCCGGGTCAGTCCGAAGATGGCGCCTCGGGCTTCGGCATTCCAGTATGGCGCGCCAAGGCCAACGAAGGCCGGCACGAGATAGACCTGCTGAGCCGGATCGGCGTTGCGAGCCAGCTTGCCCGTCTCATCAGCCGTCCGCACGATCTTGAGCCCGTCACGCAGCATCTGGACAGCTGCGCCGGCAATGAAGATCGCCCCTTCGAGCGCGTAGGTTCTTTGGCCGTTCAGCTGATAGGCCACGGTGGTCAGGAGCCTGTTGTGCGAAGCTACTGCGGTGGCGCCCGTGTTCAACAGGGCGAAGCAGCCGGTGCCATAGGTCGCCTTCATCATGCCCGGTTCGAAACAGGCCTGACCGATGGTTGCGGCCTGCTGGTCGCCGGCCACGCCGCAGATCGGTATCGCGGCGCCCAGCAGACCCGCATCGGTCACGCCATAGTCAGCGGCACAGTCGCGGACGTCGGGGAGCAGGCTGCGCGGCACATTCAGAACCCGGAGCAATTCGTCATCCCAGCTTCCGCTGTGAATGTTGTAAAGCAGCGTCCGAGACGCGTTGGTGGCATCGGTGGCGTGAACCCTGCCCCCGGTGAACCGCCAGATCAGAAAGCTGTCGATGGTGCCGAAGGCGAGTTCACCCCGTTCGGCCCGGGCCCGCGCGCCCTTCACCTTGTCCAGCATCCACGCGATCTTCGTGCCCGAGAAATAGGGATCGAGAAGCAGGCCCGTCCGTGACGCGAACAGCTCTTCGTGGCCTTCGGTCTTGAGCCTAGCACAGATGTCCGACGTTCGCCGGTCCTGCCAGACGATGGCACGATGGATAGGCTTTCCCGTCCTGCGATCCCAGATCACCACGGTTTCGCGCTGGTTGGTAATGCCCATGGCCTTCACCCAGCCCGGCTTGACCCCGGCCTTGCGCAATGCAGCCCGGCTGACGGCCAGCACGGAAGACCAGATCTCCTCCGCATCGTGCTCCACCCATCCGGAGGCCGGGAAGTGCTGACGGAACTCCTTCTGGCCTTGCCCCTTCGGACTGAGTTTCGCGTCGAAGACAATCGCGCGCGACGACGTTGTTCCCTGGTCGATGGCGAGTATGTAGTCGGGCATTGTGCTACCCCTCGACACGTTTACGTGACTTGCTCTTCCTTTGCGGTGCGAAGTGCTCCCGCAGATCATCCTGTTCCTGCTGGGTAAGATGCAGGCCAAGTTTGGATCGGCGCCACAGAATGTCGTCCGCACCCCGTGCCCATTCCTTGTTGACGAGCCAGTGCACCTCCCGCTCGGTGAGAGGGCCGAAGCTGCGCCCCATGTCCTGGGCAAAGCGGGCACCATCGAACATCACGTCCGCGTCGGTGCCATAGGCCCGGAAGATGCGGCGGACGTTGCGCGGTGTCATGAAGGAGTACTTGCGGCTCAGGTCAGCGATGCGCTGATCGACGTCGGCGTAGGAGAAGTCGCCGCCAGGCAGTGGCGCGGCAGCCGTCCATGGCCGGCTCATCTGCGGGAAGAATGGCGCGAGTTTCTCAAGCGCGGACTCCGCCAGCTTGCGGAAGGTGGTGATCTTGCCCCCGAAGACCGACAGCAAGGGCGCTCCGTTCTGCGGCTGATCGAGCTTCAGGACATAATCGCGTGTCGCTTCCTGGGCCTTGCTCGCGCCGTCGTCGTAAAGCGGTCGGATGCCTGCATAGGCCCAGCGGATGTGTTCGCGCGTCACGGGCCGCCGGAAGTACTCGCTGACCGCCGCCAGCAGATAGTCGGTCTCGCCGTCCGAAATGCGGGGCGATCCGGGATCGCCCGTGTGGTCCTCGTCGGTGGTCCCGATGAGCGTATAGTTCTGCTCGTAGGGGATGGCAAAGCAGATGCGGCCATCGGCGTTCTGGAAAATGTAGCACCGGTCGTGATCGTAGAGCTTGTCGACCACGACGTGGCTGCCCTTGACCATGCGGATCTTGTCGGGATCGTTCCGACCGACCACCTCGCCCAGAACCTGGCTGACCCAGGGGCCACCGGCATTCACGAGTACCTTGGCTCTCACCTGTTCTTCCAGTCCGCTCTCGGCCCGTATCGTGAGTTCCCAGGTGCCGTCGATCCGCCGCGCAGACGTGCACTTCGTCCGCGTTCGGATCTCGGCGCCCTTTGAGGCCGCGTCTCGCGCGTTGAGGACCACCAGGCGTGAGTCCTCCACCCAGCAGTCCGAGTACTCGTAACCGTGGGTGTATTCCTCCTTCAACGGCTTGCCGGTCTCGTCGCTGCGCAGGTTCACGCTGCGCGTCGGCGGCAGGATCTTTCGACCTCCGAGGTGGTCATAGAGAAAGAGACCGAGCCGGAGTACAGGCCTCGGTCTGAGACCGGCATGATGCGGAAGCACGAAGCGCAGCGGCCAGATGATGTGCGGGGCCGCCTTGAGCAGCACCTCCCGCTCGATCAGCGCCTCGCGAACCAGTCGGAACTCGTAGTGCTCCAGATAGCGCAGGCCTCCGTGAATGAGTTTGGTCGAAGCCGAGGATGTCCCGGAGGCAAGATCGCCCTGCTCGGCGAGAAACACGCGCAGGCCGCGCCCGGCCGCATCGCGGGCGATGCCGCACCCGTTTACCCCGCCGCCGATTACAAAGAGGTCATGGATCATTTTGCTGCTTCGAGAGTCTCATCATTGGCAGATGTTTCGCCGGCGATCTCAAGCCGAACGCCGGATGCCCTGCAGATGTCCACAATCGGCTCGGCAGGCGCAAGATCGGTTACGAAGGTATCGATATCTGAGAGATGGCCGATGCGCACCGGGGCCGTACGCGTGAATTTCATGGCATCGGCCACCAGCATCACGCTGCGCGCATTCTGCATGATGGCCTTGGCCACCCGGACCTCGTGATAATCGAAGTCCAGCATGGCGCCATCGTCATCGATGGCGGAGGCGCCGATGATGGCATGATCCACCTTGAACTGCCGGATGAACTCGACTGCGGATTCTCCCGTCACGCCGCCGTCGCTCTTGCGCAGCATTCCGCCGGCGAGGATGACATCCATTCCCTGCCTCGGCATGAGAATTGTCGCGACATGGATGTTGTTGGTGATGACCAGGAGTCCCTTATGGTTGACCAACGCCCGGGCGACTTCCTCGGTGGTGGTGCCGATATTGATGAAAAGCGAGCAGTTGTCCGGAATGATGCTCGCGGCACGATGCGCAATAATCGTCTTTTCCCGTGCCGCCAAGTTCCGCCGGGCGTCATAGGCGACGTTCTCCACACCCGAAGTGAGCATCGCCCCGCCATGGGTTCGCGCCAGAAGACGGGCGTCACAGAGTTCGTTCAGGTCCTTGCGAATTGTCTGCGGCGTAACGTCAAAGCGGGAGGCAAGATCCTCGACCTGAACGCTTCCCAGTTCTCTGGCGAGAATGAGGATGTGACGCTGTCGTGCGCTTGTGACTTGCATGATGGGTCCGGCCGGGAACACGAAACGGTGTCTTGGATGCTGCTTGGGTCATGATTTCAGTTTTTTTCTGTTTTCGCAATATTGCGCTGCACAACTATTCGATTTCTTTCCTATTGACGCTTCTTGATTTTCATTTGATAGTTTACGTGGGTGTCGCGGAGACGACGCCAGAAATGGGAGAAACAATCATGAAGTTGAACTATCTGGTGACCGCAGCCGCCTTCGCCCTTGCGATCACGGCGGGGCCAAGTTTCGCCGACGTCGAGGCAGCAAAGAAATGGATCGACGCCGAATTCCAGCCTTCGACCCTCTCCAAGGAAGACCAATTGAAGGAGATGGAGTGGTTCATTAAGGCCGCAGAACCCTACAAGGGCATGGAGATCAACGTCCTCTCCGAAGGCATCCCGACCCATGACTACGAATCCAAGGTCCTGACCAAGGCTTTCGAGGAAATCACAGGGATCAAGGTCAATCACCAGATTCTGGGTGAAGGCGAAGTCGTGCAGGCCGTGCAGACCCAGATGCAGACCAACCGCAATCTCTACGACGCCTACGTCAACGACTCCGATTTGATTGGCACGCATTCCCGCCTGCAGCAGGCCGTGAACCTGACCGACTTCATGGCAGGCGCCGGCAAGGACGTCACCAATCCGGGCCTCGATCTCAATGACTTTATGGGAATCAAGTTCACCACGGGTCCGGACGGGAAACTCTATCAGCTGCCCGATCAGCAATTCGCCAATCTCTACTGGTTCCGCAAGGACTGGTTTGACCGGCAGGACCTGAAGGACAAGTTCAAGGCGAAATATGGCTATGAGCTTGGCGTTCCCGTGAACTGGTCCGCCTATGAGGACATCGCCCAGTTCTTTACGGAGGACGTAAAGGAAATCGATGGCGTGAAGATCTATGGCCATATGGACTACGGCAAGCGCGCGCCGGACCTCGGCTGGCGCATGACGGACGCCTGGCTGTCCATGGCCGGTGCGGGCACCGTGGGCGAACCCAACGGCATCCCCATCGACGAATGGGGCATTCGCATGGAGAAGGGTTCATGCAACCCGTCGGGCGCGTCGGTCGCGCGCGGCGGCGAAACCAATGGCCCTGCTTCCGTCTATGCCATCGCGAAGTGGGACGAATGGCTCCGGAAGTATGCCCCTCCGGGTGCGGCCGACTATGACTTCTATCAGTCGCTGCCGGCATTGGCGCAGGGCAACGTTGCGCAGCAGATCTTCTGGTACACCGCCTTCACGGCCTCGATGGTGGCCCCGAAGTCGGAAGGCAACAACACGGTCGACGACCAGGGCAACCCACTGTGGCGCATGGCCCCTTCGCCGCACGGGCCCTACTGGAAGGACGGCCAGAAGGTCGGTTATCAAGATGTGGGGTCGTGGACGATCCTGAAGTCGACGCCGGAGGACCGCGCCAAGGCTGCATGGCTCTATGCCCAGTTTGCCGTCTCAAAGACTGTGGACGTGAAGAAGAGCCAGGTCGGTCTTACCTTCATCCGCGACTCCACCGTCCGGCATGACAGCTTCACGGAACGTGCGCCAAAGCTCGGCGGTCTTGTCGAGTTCTATCGCTCGCCCGACCGCGTGCGCTGGTCGCCAACTGGCATCAACGTGCCGGATTATCCGAAGCTTGCCCAGCTCTGGTGGCAGCAGATCGGTGACGTGAACTCCGGCGCCTTCACGCCGCAGGAAGCCATGGACCGCCTCGCTGGCGAAATGGAACAGGTGATGGAGCGCATGGAAGCTGCCGACAAGGCCAACAACACCTATGGTGGTTGCGGCCCCCGTCTGGCGGAACCCAAGGATCCGTCCGAGTGGCTCGGCAAGGCGGATGGACCCAAGGCCAAGCTCGAGAACGAGAAGGAACCGGGTCAAACCATCGCTTACGAGGAAATCGTCAAGCGCTGGCAGGAATAGCTTTCCAGTCGGGAGCGCGGGGACTCTCCCCCGCGCTCCCCTTCCCTGCCGTTCCGGCCAGACCGATACGGCTCACTTGCGCTGGAAGCACAGGCTCATGTCCCTCGAACTGATCGACATCACCAAGCGTGTGGGCGCAGAGACCTACATTCACCCAACATCGCTTGTCTTGCCGGAAGGTTCATTCAACGTCCTGCTGGGCACGACCCTTTCCGGCAAGACCACGCTGATGCAGCTGATGGCGGGCATCCAGTCGCCAAGTTCAGGCACCATCAGGTTCCGCGGACAGGATGTGACGAGGTTTCCGGTCCAGCGCCGCAATGTCTCGATGGTCTATCAGCAGTTCATCAACTATCCGAACTTCACGGTCTACGACAACATCGCCTCGCCACTGAAAGTGGCTGGCATGAGCGCCGCCGAAATTGACCGCAGGGTCGGCGCCGCCGCCGAACTCCTCCGTTTGCAACCCATGCTCAAGCGCCGCCCCTCGGAACTCTCCGGAGGACAGCAGCAGCGCACCGCCATCGCGCGAGCCATCGTCAAGGATTCCGACCTGATCCTGATGGATGAACCCCTGGCCAACCTCGACTACAAGCTGCGTGAGGAGCTGCGTGACGAACTGCCCAAGCTCTTCGCCGGCCGCAATGCCATCGTCGTCTATGCTACCACCGAACCCTCCGAGGCGCTCCTGTTCGGCGGCAACACGGCAACCCTTCATGAGGGCCGGGTCACCCAGTTTGGGCCGACTTCAGCCACCTATCGTGCGCCCCGCGACCTCACCACGGCCCAGGTCTTTTCGGATCCGCCGATCAACATCGCCGACGTGGAAAAGCACGGCAACAAGCTGAAGGTCTTCGGTGACGAGTCTTGGCCCGCCGGGCGTGCGGCCGAAAACCTGCCCGACGGCCGATACATCTTTGGCATCCGCCCGCACTATGTCACGCCCCTGCCGGTCAAGGCCAAGACAGGCGAAATCGAAGGCCGCGTCCTGGTTACCGAACTCTCCGGCTCCGAGAGCGTCATTCACTTAAGTGTCGCCGGCAAGACCTGGGTGTCCCAGTCTCACGGCATCCATCCTTTCGAGGTCGGCTCCCAGGCCAGACTTCATGTCGAGGTCAACCGTGGACTCTTCTTCCTGCCATCTGGAGAGCTGGTGTCATAATGGCAGAGATACGCCTTGAGAACCTCCGACACAGCTACCTCGCAAACCCCGGGGCCGACGAGGACTATGCACTGAAACGCCTGTCGCTGACCTGGCAGGACGGCGGCGCCTACGCGCTGCTGGGCCCCTCCGGTTGCGGCAAGACAACTCTGCTCAATCTGATCTCCGGCCTGCTGACCCCGACGGAAGGCAAGATCCTGTTCAACGGCCGCGATGTTTCGCACGCCTCGCCGGAGGAGCGGAACATCGCCCAGGTCTTCCAGTTCCCTGTCATCTACGACACCATGACGGTCTACGATAACCTCGCCTTCCCACTGCGCAACCGACAGGTGCCGGAGGCCGAGATCAAGTCGCGCGTGACCGAGATCGCGGAGATGCTGGAACTGACCAGCACCCTGTCCAATCGCGCCTCCGGACTCTCGGCCGACGGGAAGCAGAAGATCTCGCTGGGCCGGGGCCTGGTGCGTGCCGACGTCAATGTCATCATGTTCGACGAGCCGCTGACGGTCATCGATCCCCACCTGAAGTGGAAGCTCCGGTCCAAGCTAAAGGAACTTCACCAGCGTACCCGGCGGACCATGATTTATGTCACCCATGACCAGACCGAGGCCCTGACATTCGCCGATCAGGTCGTGGTGATGAATCTGGGCGAGGTCGTGCAGTCGGGGACGCCGGTGGAACTCTTCGAGAAGCCGCAGCACACCTTTGTCGGCCACTTCATCGGCTCCCCCGGTATGAACGTTCTTCCCTGCGAGGTGAACGGCGGCAAGGCCCAGTTTGCCGGCAGGACCATCGCGGTAGACAACGGCGCGGCGGCAACTGGCAAGGGCCGCACCGAGATCGGCGTGCGTCCCGAGTTCGTTTCGATCTCCCGTGGCGGCCTCCCGGCAGAGGTCACGCGCGTGTCGGATGCCGGCCGCTTCCGCATCGTCGAGACCCGCTGCGGCGGCCACATGGTGAAGCTCCTCGTCAAGGAGGGCGACACGGTACCAGAAGGCCAAACGCATCTCGTCTTCGATCCTGCGCACACGCAGATCTATGAAGATGGCTGGATCGCGGGGGCGAAACCATGAACAAGACGGTCAACAACCGCGCCTGGTGGCTGGTCCTGCCCGTCTTCGCCATGGTGGCCTTCAACGCCCTCATTCCATTGATAACGGTGGTGAACTATTCGGTGCAGGAGACTTTTGGGAACAACGAGTTCTTCTGGTCCGGCACGACGTGGTTCAAGCAACTGCTTCATGACGACCAGTTCATCGATTCACTGCAGCGCCAGATCATCTTCACCGCGACCGTGCTGGTGATCCAGATTCCGCTCGGGCTTGTCATTGCGCTCTGCATGCCCCGCAGCGGCCCATGGGTGTCGGTCTGCCTGGTGCTGATGTCCCTGCCCCTGCTGGTGCCGTGGAACGTGGTAGGCTCGATGTGGAACATCATGGCGCTGCCGGACATCGGGCTTCTGGGCAAGGGTCTCAATGCCCTCGGCATTCCGTTCAATTACACGCGGCAGCCAGTCTCGGCCTGGTTCACCGTGATCCTCATGGATGTCTGGCATTGGACGTCGCTTGTGGTGCTTCTCTGCTATGCCGGATTGGTCTCGATCCCGGATGCCTACTACCAGGCCGCCCGTGTCGATGGCGCAGGCCCCTGGGCCGTCTTCCGCTACATCCAGTTGCCAAAGCTGAAGCACGTGCTGACCATCGCCATCCTGCTGCGCTTCATGGATTCCTTCATGATCTACACGGAAGTCATCGTGCTGACAGGCGGCGGCCCTGGAAGCACGACGAAATTCCTTTCCATCGACCTGGTGCAGAAGGCGCTCGGCGGCTTCGATCTGGGGCCCGCCGCGGCCATGTCGATCGTCTACTTCCTGATCATCCTGCTGTTGAGCTGGCTGTTCTACACGCTCATGATGCGCTCGGAGGCCAAGTGATGAAGAAGCGCTACCTCGTTCCCATCGTCTACATCATCTTCCTGATGTTGCCGATCTACTGGCTGCTGAACATGTCGTTCAAGACGACCAATGAGATCCTTGGCGGCTTCACCGCGTTTCCGCGCGAATTCACGCTCGACAGCTATCGGACGATCCTGACCGATCCCACCTGGTACATGGCCTATGTGCACTCCCTCATCTACGTCTGCATCAATACGGTGCTGTCGGTCTCGGTGGCGTTGCCGGCCGCCTATGCCTTTTCTCGCTACAGGTTTCTGGGCGACAAGCACCTGTTCTTCTGGCTGCTGTCGAACCGCATGGCTCCGCCTGCCGTTTTCGTCCTGCCCTTCGTTCAGCTTTACTCCTCGGTCGGGCTCTTTGACACGCATCTGGCGGTGGCACTGGCGCACACGCTCTTCAACATTCCGCTCGCGGTCTGGATCCTCGAGGGCTTCATGTCGGGAGTTCCCAAGGAACTGGACGAGACCGCCTATGTGGATGGCTATTCGTTCCCGGCCTTCTTCATCAAGATCTTTCTGCCCACCATCTCGGCCGGCATCGGTGTTGCGGCCTTCTTCTGCTTCATGTTCTCCTGGGTCGAGATGCTGCTGGCGAAGAACCTCACCTCGGTTGCGGCCAAGCCCATCGTGGCGGCCATGACCAAGACGGCAAGCGCCTCCGGCTATGAGCTGGGATTGCTGGCGGCGGCCGGCGTGCTGACGCTGATACCGGGGGCCATCGTCATCTATTTCGTGCGCAACTACATTGCCAAGGGCTTTGCCCTGGGTCGCGTCTGAGGAGGCCGCATGACTGGCGCAGGAGGCATTTTCGATCTGGCCTGGATGGCCTGGACCTGGCAGACCGCCCTGTTCTTCATCTTCATCTTCGGGTCGATCGCGGCCATGGGAGTCTGGGAGTACTACGTCCCTGGCGGAAGTCCCCGACGCGGCATCTTTGGCCTCGACACGACGCGCGGCGACCGCCTGTTCATGACGCTGCTAGGTAGCTGCTTCATCTTCCTGGCCTGGCTGGCCTTCTATGGCGAGCCGCTGTGGGGCGGCCTGGCGATCTCCCTCTGCTGGGCCTTTGTCGTCTTCCGCTGGGGCTGAGCCCGATGCAGCTGACACGCCTCCTTCAGGTTTTCACCGTGGCCGCGTTCCTTGGCGCCACAACGGCGGCATGGGCCGGGCCTGAAGAGGACTACCGCAAGGGACTGAACGCCCGGGCGGCCAATGACGTGGTGGGCGCAATGGCCAGCTTCACGGCCGCACTGGACTCGGATCCGGGCCATGCGGACGCGGCCTTCGAGCGTGGACGGCTGCTCTTGTTGATCGGGGAACCGCTCAACGCGATCGCGGACTTCACGACCGCGGTCATCGGGAATCCCGGAAACGGTCAGGCCTACGCCCTGCGCGGTCAAGCCAAGGCCACGCTGGGCGACGGCAAGGGCGCGGCGGCGGATTTCGACAAGGCCATCGATGTTTCACCCGCAGACTTCGAAGTCTATGTGCGCCGCGCCACCTACAGGCTCAAGGCCGGCCAAATCCCGGCAGCGATCGAGGACCTTGAAAAGGCTCAAGAGCTGTCGACTCCTGCGAATGCGGCAGAGATCGGCAGAACCCTTGACAAGCTACGCTAAGGGTTGGCGACCCCGACAGGATTCGAACCTGTGACCTAGTGCTTAGAAGGCACTCGCTCTATCCAACTGAGCTACGGGGTCATTGCGGTTTCGGCCGCGATGCCGGCAATCAGTGGGTCCAGTTGTCGGACCGGCCCCACTTGAAGTTGTCGGAATAGGACTTCTTGATGGGGCGGCCTGCCGGAACCTCCGGAATCACATGATAGGCCAGCCCCTCGCGTTCGGCATAGGCTATGGCCAGTTCGCAGGT
>JAPLOT010000325.1:12129-22230 GCA_026400595.1 Alphaproteobacteria bacterium
GCCAGATCGCAGGTCTCGAAACGCAGCTTCACCTGCTGGCGGGTATCGCCCGAGGATGTCCAGCCCATCAGCGGGTCGGTGGTGCGCGGGGCGGAGGCCTCGAACTCGAGGATCCAGTCCTGCGACTTGCCCTTGCCGGACTGCATGGCGTTGCGGGCAGGCTTGTAGATGCGTACCGGCATAATGTCTCCGTCTCTCCGCTGCGCCCGGCTGGTCGGGGTGGCCAGATTCGAACTGACGACCCCCTGCGCCCAAGGCAGGTGCGCTACCAGACTGCGCTACACCCCGACTGGCCGTGGAGCCCGCTCATATCCGAAAAGCGCGGTCCGGAGCAAGGCTGGCGTTGTCAGTCCTCGGTCTTGAAGATGCGATGGTAGACCGTGTCACCCGGCCGGATCCCCAGCTTGCGCGTGGTCCCTCCGGCAAGCTCCAGCACAGCAAGCACCGGCTCCCGCACCCCGATGATCGCTTCCGAGCGCGGCACCGTGTTCTCGGCAATATAGGCGATGGTGCCATCGGCGCGGATGAACAGCATGTCGAGCGGAATGTAGGTATTCTTCATCCACATCGCCGCTTCGCGCGGCGTGCCGAAATCGAACAGCATGCCCCGGTCTTCGGGAAGGCGTTGCCGGAACATCAGGCCGCGGGCGCGCAAGGCATCGGTATCGGCGATCTCGACCGTGAACATCTTCGCATCGTCTTCGGTGGCGATGGTGATGGGTTCGAGCTTGGAGAGAAGCTGCTCCTCCGCCACGGCGGGGCGGAAGAGAGCCAGAAGCGTTATGACAAGGGCCAGAACAAGCGAGCGCATGGATGACTTCTCTCCGGCAATTGCAGCGGAAGAAGGGCTCAGTTGGTGTGTGCCGGTCCGCCTTCGAGAGTCAGCCGCACTTCGGCTGCCATCTTGCCTTTCGGGCCATCGCCAAAGCGGACATAGACCCAGGTGTCAGGCTGCAGCTCGGCAATGGCCGTCCGGCGCAGCGTTTCCATGTGAACGAATATATCGGGCTGGCCTTCGCCTTCGGACACGAAGCCGAAACCGCGGGCACGGTTGAACCACTTGACCTTCACGCGGATCCAGCCGGTCGTCGGCGTGACCGTGGTGTGGGCCCTGCTCTTGCGCTCGACGGGATGAATGGCCGTGGACAGGTCGACCGACAGCACGCGGAGGCACTGGTAGCCTTTCTGCCGCTCCACCACCTCACAGGACACCCGGGCGCCCTCCAGCGGTGCCTCGAACCCATCCCGCTTGAGACAGCTCAGGTGAAGAAGGATATCCTGCATGCCGTTGTCAGGGATGATGAACCCATAACCCCGCGCCACATCGAACCATTTCACCAGGCCATTCACCTGGATGATCCGAACATTCGCCTCCGGAGCTTGCGGTAGACCCGCAACTTCCCCGCCCTTTTGGGCGCCACTCGCCGCCATGACTTACCCCAATGTCCCACTGGCCGAACGCGTGTTGCCTCTGCACCGCCAGTCAATGGTTAATCTGCGCAAAACCCAAGGCTTTGTACAGGGTATTGCGTCGTCCGCCAGTGTGGATAAGCGCAGCTCATGCGACAAGGCTTCGTACGCGCCAGTGGGATGGCAATTCAAGTTATGGGAATCACGCGGCGATTTGGCCTGACGGGAGTTTCGATCAAATGAATTGCTTTGTTGCAAGCATGCAACATCGCCAATCTGTTTTTGCAGCAACGCGATTCCAGACCAGCGGCGCTGATCGCAGGCCCTCCTACCCCGAGTGATTCGCCGAGGTCAGGGCAAGCCGCGCGAGCAGTGCCAACAGCACATCGCCGAGTTCGGCGTGAACCACCAGGTCGGCAAGGCCGTCGAGCCCCGTCGCCTCGCGATTGACGATCACCAGCTGCGCCCGATTCTGTTTGGCCATGACCGGAAAGCCGGCCGCCGGAAACACCTGGAGCGAAGAGCCCAGCGCCAGAAAGAGATCGGCGTTCAGAGTCGCGGCGCGTGCGTCCGCCATCTCCTGCTCGGGCATGGCCTGCCCGAAGGAGATGGTGGCCGACTTCACGATGCCGCCGCAGCCGACACAGGCGGGCGTCCGCCCCCTCAGCTCGAGTTCGTCCCTGGCCCAGGAGAGCTCGTGGCGCATTCCGCAGGCGAGGCAGGCCGCATAGGTGCCGTTGCCGTGCAACTCGATGATCCGGTCGGGAGGGACCCCGGATGCCGCATGAAGCCCGTCGATGTTCTGGGTGATGACGTGCGAGACATGGCCGCGCCGCATCAGCTCGGATATCACGCGATGACCAGCACCGGGCCGCGCCGCCGACAGGTTTTCATGGATGGCGAAAAAACGCTTCCAGGCTTCCCGGCGGGCCTCTTCGGACGACATGAAGGCGCTGAACTCGATGGGCTTGTAGCGGGTCCAGAAGCCGCCGGGCGAACGGAAGTCCGGAATGCCGCACTCCGTCGACATGCCTGCGCCGGTGAAGACCACCGCGCGCCTTGCGCGCTGGACCATTGCGGCCAGTTCTTCTATGTCTCGGTCAATCACGAGGAGAACCCATGAAGTACCTGCATACGATGATCCGCGTCTCCAATCTTGAGCAGTCGCTCGACTTCTTCATCAACAAACTCGGCTTTGTCGAGCAGCGGCGCTACGACAACGAGAAGGGCCGCTTCACCCTCGTCTTCGTGGCCGCGCCCGAAAGCCCCGACGCCCCGGTGGAACTGACCTACAACTGGGACCCCGAAGTCTATACGGGCGGGCGCAACTTCGGTCACCTCGCACTCGGCGTCGACCACATCTACGACTACTGCGCCAACCTGCAGAAGCACGGCATTGTCATCAACCGGCCACCCCGCGACGGCCGCATGGCCTTCATCCGCACCCCGGACGGAATCTCCATCGAGCTTCTGCAGAAGGGTGAGGCGCTGCCCATTGCCGAACCCTGGGCCAGCATGCCCAATACCGGCAGCTGGTAGGGCGTCACCACTTGCCATCGACGGCATAGGCTTCGTCCATTCCAGGCCAGGGCGGCATGGTGATGCCCACCGCGACGAGCGGCTCTTCCCCATCGCAGCGGAACTGGAAGGCCGTCCCAACCGGTATCGTGATGGAGATGCCGGGGTACACATCGGTGACGTCTTCGATGTTGGCATGGCGGCGCCAGATCCGGCCCTTTCCGCCAATGAAGACCCACACTTCCTCCACCATCCGATGGGCCACCGGCTTCGGACTTCGGAGCCGTCCGGTGCAATGACGTCGGGCGCATGGCTGCGCCTGCGGGTCTGAAAGCTCATGGCATCAACTGCCCGCCATTCACCTCGATCACCTGGCCCGTGACATAGCCGCTCGCCCTTTCGCTGGCGAGATAGAGGAAGGTCCCGGCGCAGTCCTCTGCGAGGCCAAGGCGCTGCATCGGAATGGTTTTGCGCGCCGCCTCGCGCTTGGCCTCGTCGGAGAACCGGTCGTGAAAGGCTGTGTGGATGGTGCCCGGAGAAACGCAATTCACCCGTATGCCATGGCTCACAAGCTCCTTGGCCAGGGTTTTGGAGAAAGCCGAGACAAAGGCCTTGGCCCCGGCATAGACACTGCCGCCGGGACTGGAGCCATTGCGGGCGGCAATGGAGGTGACATTGATGATGTTGCCGGACCCCTGCCCCTTCATCAGGCCGGCGGCGATCCGGCAGCAGTGAATGAGCTGGCGGCAATTGAGGTCGAAGACCTTGTCGATGAACTCATCGTCGAGTTCGGTGACGGGTACGCGGGCCACCAGACTGCCCGCATTGTTGACCAGAACATCGATCCGGCCGAATCGCGCAATGGCGGCATCGAAGAGCGCCTTCGGCGCCGTGGTGGCGGTGAGATCAAGCCTGATCGTTGCAATTCCTGCGGCCTCGACCTTCGCCAGTTCCGGCCCACCGCCGAAGTACTGGGCCAGTACCTTCGCCCCCCCTTCCGCGAAGGCCAGCGCGGCGGCACCTCCAATCCCCGTGACGCCGCCGGTTACAACAACCACCTTGCCTTTCAGATCGTCAAACATAGAGTCCCCTTGGGTTGAAAGGGCCATCATGCCCCAACAGGAAAGGTTGCGCCATTGTCCCGGGGCCTGGCAGTCTGGCTGGTCATCATGCTTGTCGAAACACTTCATGGCCTGTTGCGCGGGCTATTGCTTGTTCCTCGCGTCGGCGAGGAAGTGGCTGGCCGCATCGGCTGGCCGATCGGGCTGGTGATCGTCCTGGGCATTTCCCTCGCCCTTGCGCCGTGGATGGCAATCCGCGACACATCTGCCCTTCTCCGCCTCGGCGGGCTGTGGGCGGTGCTGACGCTCATCTTCGAAGTTACCATCGGACTTCTGCGCGGCCTCGACTTGCCGCGACTCCTGGCGGAATCCAATCCGCTGGCGGGGGGCCTTGCGATCTACAGCCTCGCCATCATGTTCCTTGCTCCCCTGCTGGCGGCACGCCTGCGTGGCCTGACGTGAACGACCTTCTCAAGCGCGGCTGGGTGGCATTTCCGCAGGACTCAGCAGTCCTGGATTGGATCGCTGCGGCCGGGCCGGCGGCGCAGCGTGTGGCATCTGATCCGGGCAACGAACACTGGTTCCGTCATGGCCGCACATGGTTCGCCGGGGTGAATGCCCTGCCCAACGATACGGCAGGCTCCGTCCCCGATGGTCCAGCCTTCACGGGCGCCGCACGGAGCTTTCTGGCCTCCTACATGGGGACGCACCCCATTGCATTCGACAACGGACAGGTCTCTGTCTGCTATCCGGGCTACCCGCAGGCTCAATACGGCGAGAGCGATGCTGCAGTCCGCTTCCGCCGCGACAGGGATGCCGCCCATGTCGACGGCCTGATCGGAGAAGGGGAACCCAAGCGTCGCTTCCTGCGGGAGCCGCATGCTTTCGTGCTCGGAATACCCCTTTGCAACGTCGATGCGGAGATGTCGCCACTCGTGGTCTGGGAGGGCTCGCACGAGGTCATGCGTGCCGCATTCCTCCGTGTACTGAGCTCCAATGATCCGAAGCACTGGCCGTCAGTCGATCTTACCGATGCCTATACGGCGGCGCGACGTGAGGTGTTTTCCTCTTGTGTGAGGGTCGAGGTCTGCACCACTCTCGGACAATGCTATGTGCTGCACCGGCTTGCCCTGCATGGCGTCGCGCCATGGGGCCGGTCGAATGCAAAGGAGCGGCCGGTGATCTATTTCCGGCCGCTCCTCGACAATCTCGAATCCTGGCTAGGTCGACCCTGACGGTCAGCCCTGAGCCGCCTTGGCCACTTCGGCGGCAAAGTCGTCGGCCTGCTTCTCGATGCCCTCGCCCAGTTGCATCCGGACGTAGCCCAGGAGCTTTACCGGCGCACCGGCCTTGTTGCCGACCTCGCCGATGATCTGCGTCACGGTCTTGCTGCCGTCATGGACATAGACCTGGTCCATCAGGCAGTTCTCCTTGGCAAAGGTCTTCAGGCCGTTGGCGATGATCTTTTCCAGCACGTTGGCGGGCTTGCCGGCGTTTTTCTCCTCGAGAATGGCCTTCTCGCGGTTGAGTGTTTCGGCCGGAACGCCGTCGATGGTCATTGCCACCGGGTTGGTCGCCGCCACATGCATGGCCAGCAGGCGGCCGAAGGCTGCCAGTTCGTCCTTCTTGCCGGTCGACTCGAGCGCCACGAGAACGCCGATCTTGCCCATGCCGGGCGCCGCCTGGTTGTGGACATAGGAGCCGATGATACCGTCCTTCACCGACAGCACGGCGGTCCGGCGCACGCTCATGTTCTCGCCAATCGTGGCAACCATCTCGGCCACATACTCGGCAACCGCGTGCCCGGAGCCGGGATACTTCATGGTCTTGAGCTTCTCGGTGTCGCCACCGGCGGCCAGCGCCAGCTTCGAGATCTCGGCCACCATCGCCTGGAACTTCTCGTTTCGGGCGACAAAGTCGGTCTCGGAGTTCACCTCGACGGCAGCGCCGGTGAGACCGTCGACGGCAATTCCGACCAGGCCTTCAGCCGCGACACGGGTGGACTTCTTGGCCGCCTTGGCCAAGCCCTTGGCGCGCAGCCAATCGACGGCGGCTTCCATGTCGCCATTGTTGGCCGACAGCGCGGCCTTGCAATCCATCATGCCCGCGCCGGTTTTCTCGCGCAGGTCCTTCACCATAGCTGCAGTGATCTCGGCCATGATTGTCCTCTTGATCTGAGATGGGTTCGAGGCCCGCGATCCTGCGCAGGCCCCTGGTTCGATCGTCGGCGATCAGGCCGGGATCTCTTCGGTGACGGGGTTCTCGGCAGCGCCGACATCCACGCCCTGACCGGTCTGGGCCATGGAGATTCCTTCGATGCAGGCGCGGCTGATCAGGTCGCAATAGAGTGCAACAGCGCGGCCGGCGTCATCATTTCCGGGGATCGGGTAGGTCACGCCCGTGGGATCGGAATTGGTGTCGATCACCGCGATCACCGGAATGCCGAGGCGATTGGCTTCCTTGATCGCGAGCTGCTCCTTGTTGGTATCGATCACGAACAGCAGGTCGGGGGTTCCGCCCATGTCCTTGATGCCGCCAAGCGCCTTGTCGAGCTTTTCCTTCTCGCGGGCCAGGGTCAGGACTTCACGCTTCGTGAGGCCCGAGCCTTCCTTGGAGATCATGTCGTCGATGTTGCGGAGATGCTTGATCGAGTTCGAGATTGTCTTCCAGTTGGTGAGCATGCCGCCCAGCCAGCGGGAGTTCACGTAATACTGGGCGCTGCGCTTCGCCGACTCCGCGATCTGCTCGGAGGCCGAACGCTTGGTGCCAACGAAGAGCACGCGGCCGCCCTTGGCGACGGTCTCGGTGACCGTCAGCAACGCCTGATGCAGCAGCGGAACGGTCTGTGACAGGTCGATGATGTGGATGCCGTTGCGGCTGCCGTAGATGAAGGACTTCATCTTCGGGTTCCAGCGGTGGGTCTGGTGACCGAAGTGCACGCCAGCTTCGAGGAGCTGGCGCATGGTGAATTCTGGCACGGCCATGCGGTATTTCCTTTTCCGGTTGATCCGCCGCGGGGCAAGTGACCGGTTTCCCGGCACCGGATGGATCTGACGCTATGTGGAAGCCGAAGCCTCGTGCGCCGGAGCCGAACCCCGCGTGTGAGTTAAGTAACGCCGGGCCTATAGCGTTGCAGCGCAGCAATTGCAAGCCCGACCCTTGCCACGGGAAACACTTTTATCAATCAATCAGTTACGCGCACCAATCCATCATCACAGCTTGCGCGCCATGGTCACGCCGTCGCAGATCGGGACCAAGCAGATCTCGACCCGAGAGTCTCGCACAACCTTGTCATTGATGGCGCGGATGGCCACGGTGCTCTCGCTCGTGTCATCCGGATCGGCCACGTCGCCGCCCCACAGCACATTGTCGATCAGGATCAGGCCGCCCGGCCGCAGCAATTCAAGCGATCCTTCGTAATAGCTGTCGTATCCGGTCTTGTCGGCATCGATGAAGGCGAGATCGAAACTGCTGGCTTCGCCCCGCGACAGGAGGCGCTCGATCACGGCATTGCCGCCATCCAGGTGCAGGTCGATGCGGTCCGCGACGCCGGCCTCCTGCCAGTAGCGGCGGCCGATGTCGGTCCATTCCTTGCTGACATCGGCGCAGGTGATGCGGGTGGCCCCGGCAAGCGCCATGGACAGTGCCGAATAGCCGGTGAAAGTCCCGAACTCGATCACCTTGCGCGCGCCCATGAGCTTGACGAGAAGCCCCATGAAGGCGCCCTGCTCCGCCCCGATCTGCATGGCCGAGTCACCGCCCAGCTTTGCCGTCTCGGCGCGCAAAGCCTGCAGCAACGATGGTTCGCGATAGGCATGGGCCGCGTAGTAGTCGTAGAGCGCGCCGGTCAGTCCAATCGTCTTGCCTGTCATGGAAATGTCACTCCAACTCTGGGGGAAAGCGGATCAGTCCCGCGCCGGGACCAGGTACTTGTCGAGCATCCCGGTTCGTACCGCAAGCTCCGTGAGCAACATTGCGATCAGCGAACCGCCAAAGGCCAGAGCCATGTCCTTTTGCGCATCCCACTCGTCGCCCTGGGTGCCGAGATAGGCCGTCCCAGCCTCCGGACTTACCGTAATGGCCACGAGCATTTCCATGATCTCGAAGAGACCCGAGCCCGTTGCGTTGAGGCAGATGGCGAAAAGCCCGGCCTGAAAACTGTTGCGCGTGACCTTTCGCATGATGATCTCGCGCATGGGATAGAACAGCAGGAAACCGAAGGAGAAATGTACCAGCCGGTCGAAATGGTTACGGGACAGTCCGAAGGCGTCCTGGAGCCAGAAGCCAAGCGGCACCTCCGAGTAGGTATAGTGGCCGCCCACGGCGTGCATGACAAGAAAGAGGAAGAGCAGCAGGTACGAGATGTCCGACAGCGGCAGGCGCCGGAAACTGGCGACCAGCACAATGATCGTGACGATGGTCAGCATATTCTCGAGAAACCAGTCAAACCGGTAGACCGGATCCCAGGCCGCCCAGATCCAGATCGCGGCATAGGCGAACATCAGCCCGATCAGGAAGTGCCGCGCGGAAAGGCGGTTGTCGATGTGGGAAACCGCGGTCGAGAGCTTCATGATGCACTCCTTGCCGGCTGCTGGACAAAACGCTGGTAGAGCCAGCCGATGCCGACCAGGCAGAGGCCGAGGCCGACGAAGCTCGCGATGCGGAACAAGCCTTCGAGGTTCGACATGTCTGCAATGAAGACCTTGCCGACGACCAGCGCCATGACGCCGAGGCCGGCCAGACGGACGAACTGCCGTCCCAGGCGGATACCCGCCACGAAGAGGGCCAGCGCAAACGCCAGCCATACCGCCGAATAGGCATAGGACTCCGAGGGGCTCAGCGATTGCGCCATCATGACCGGCCCCTGGAAGATCCGTTTCGTCTGCAGCGTCACATAGACAAAGGCCAGGACCAGAGCCAATACGCCTGCCGCCGGTTTCAGTCTTTGCCAATCCAGCACGTCAAGGCGTTGCGCGATCAGCCCGATCAGGATGGCGGGTGCCAGATAGCCCAGAAGCAGCGCGTTGAAGATCATGTTGCCAGCCTCCTGATCTTCGGAGAGCGCCGGATTGTTACGTAACTGGGTGAAGCCATGTCTGGCGCAGACCGACAGCGCAATCAGCGCCCGGCTGCCCCACAGCGACACGACGGAAGAGTAGAGACGCTGCCGATGCATGAGCCCGTAGGCGGCTCCGAGCCAGGTCAGGATATGGGCCGAGAGTTCAAGGAATTGCGGCTGGTCGTAGAGATAGCCACCGCCGATGAGCACCCGGATCTCGAGCGAAACCAGCGAAATGGCAAGTCCCAGGCTGATACCCTCGAGCGCCACGGCGGATCTTGCGTGGCCCGCAGCACGCAACCACCGGCTGGACAAGAGGAAGAGAATGACCGGAATGCCATAGCCATAGATGACCCAGTGCTGGCCGAGCGGCAGGTTACGATCGTCCGACCACAATTCGTGCGAGAGGAACAGACGTAGTGCGGTCAAGCTGCCCAGCGCCGCGGCGATTCCTCCCATCAGCTGCGCCGTGATCGATCGGGCCGCAGCGGCATAGGCCGCGGCGAGCAGAGCAACGGCCAGGGTCAGCCAGACGCCATCGAGGTGGCGGTCGAGGGCGAAGACCAGCAGCGCTGCCGCACCTGCAGCGAGCACGCCCGCCGCGGTGTTGCGCGGTTGCCCCACCAGGGCATGGCGCAACAGCCACGCAGCAGCCAACAGAATGGCCGCGAGCGCCAGTGCTGAAAGGCTCCAGGCCATGTCCGACAGAAGCAGGTCGACCCGCGCCCAGGCACCCCAGGTGAAGAAGAATGCGCCGCCTGCCGCAAGAACAGCCCAAGCGAGGGGCTCGCTGCGCCGCAGGCTTCCGGCCACGCCCACCAGGACGGCAGCAACGGCGCCGGCAAGCATCCATGAGAGGAATTGGCCCGCACCGGGACCCGGCACGCTTGACCAGAACCCGCGCTCGTCGAAGGCCAGGCTGTGGAAGGCTGCCTCCGGCCACGCCATCAACACGATAAGCATCAGCAGCCCGGCGAGCGGCGCGAGTGGCGTAAGTCCTGTACTGAACCAGGCAAGCAGCGTCATTCCAAGCGCGGCCGCAGCCATGAGCAT
>JAPLOT010000220.1 GCA_026400595.1 Alphaproteobacteria bacterium
TTCGGCGGCACCACGTCGATGGAACTCTATCTCATGTATGAGGCCGCGCGAAAGCAATTGGCCAAGCATGGCATCACGCCGGTGCGCGCGCTGGTCGGCAGCTATGTGACCTCCCTCGACATGGCCGGTTGCTCGATCACCGTCACGATGTTCGACGGCGAGATCGCGCAGCACTGGGATGCGCCGGTCCACACGGCGGCGCTGCGCTGGGGCCTCTAGGCCTCAGCGCGGCGTGGTGCCGAGGAGGTTCTCGGGCGCGAAGGCCTCGTCGAGCTGGGCTTCGGTCATCAGGCCTTCGCCGAGCACGACGTCGCGGATGGTGCGGCGCGACAGCAACGCGAGCTTCGCCACCCGGCTGGCCTCGTCGTAGCCGATATAGGGGTTGAGCGCGGTCACCGTCACCAGCGAACCTTCCAGCAATTCGCGGCAGCGCTCGCGATCCGCTTCGATGCCGACGATGCACTTGGCGCGCAGCACCACCATGCCGCGCATCAGCATGCGCATCGACTGCAGGATGTTGAGCACAATCACCGGCTCCATGGCATTGAGCTGCAACTGCCCGGCCTCCGCCGCCAGCGTCACCGTCAGGTCGTTGCCGATCACCTGGAAGGCGATCTGGTTGACGACTTCGGGGATCACGGGGTTCACCTTTCCCGGCATGATCGAGGACCCGGCCTGCATGGGCGGCAGGCGGATCTCGCCGAATCCGGCGCGCGGGCCGGAGTTCAGGAGGCGCAGGTCATTGCAGATCTTCGAGAGCTTGACGGCGATGCGCTTGAGCACGCTCGAGAAGGTGACGAAGGCGCCCATGTCGGAGGTGGCTTCGATGAGATCGCCGGCCGCGATCAGCGGTATGCCCGAGATCTTCGAGAGATGGGAAATCACCAGGTGCGAATAGCCCTCGGGCGTGTTGATGCCGGTGCCGATCGCCGTGCCGCCAAGATTGATCTCGCGCAGCAGATTGGCGAACTCGCCCAGCCGGTCGATGTCCTCGCCGACGGTCACGGCAAAGGCACGGAACTCCGAGCCCAGCCGCATCGGCACAGCATCCATCAGCTGGGTGCGACCAACCTTGATGACGTCGTCGAAGGCCACGGCCTTTTCCAGCAGCGCGTCCTTCAGTGCCCGCTGGCTCTCGATCAGCGCCGGACAGTTGCGCAGGATGGTCAGGCGGACCGCGGTCGGATAGACGTCGTTGGTCGATTGCGACAGATTCACATGGTCATTGGGATTGACGGCCGCGTAGTCGCCACGCGGGCGGCCGAGAATCCGGAGGGCCATGTTGGCAATGACTTCATTTGCATTCATGTTGGTAGACGTGCCGGCACCTCCCTGGAGCATGTCGACAACGAAATGACTGTGACCTTCACCTGCGATCACCGCATCACATGCAGCTATGATGGCATCGGCAATGACCGGCTGCAGCGCGCCGAGATCGCGATTGGCCATGGCTGCCGCCTTCTTGACCATGGCGAGCGACTGCACGAATTCAGGATAGTCCCGCAGCAGGATGCCGGTGATCGGGAAATTGTCCGCCGCCCGGGCCGAATGGATGCCGAAGTCGGCATCGTGAGGAACCGGCCATTCGCCGATCGAATCGCGTTCAGTGCGGGTTAGGGTCAAGACAGCCTCCCAGTGCATTGAATTTGGGCACTCTACACCGGAACGGCCCGACAATGTGATGATTGCCTAACCCATTTCCCGTCGAGTAGTGTGACCGGACCGGGCTGCCGCAGTGCCGCCCGCCATAAGAAAAAATCGCCCGCACCCAATGAGGAGACATCATGGATCGCCGTAATTTCATCCGCTCGGCCGGCGTTGCCGCCGCTGCCGTTCCAGCCCTTGCCGCTCCCGCCATCGCCCAGACCATGCCCGAGATCAAATGGCGCATGACCTCGAGCTTCCCCAAGGCGCTCGACACGATCTTCGGCGCCGCCGAGACCTTTGCCCGCTACGTGGCCGAGGCCACCGACAACCGGTTCCAGATCCAGGTCTTTCCGGCCGGTGAGATCGCGCCCGGGCTCGAGGCCGCAAATGAAGTGGGCAAGGGCTCCATCGAGATGTGCCATACGGCCAGCTACTATTACTGGGGCAAGGACCCCACCTATGCGCTGGCCACCGCCGTACCCTTCGGCCTGAATGCCCGGCAGCAGAACGCCTGGATGTATTACGGCGGCGGCGTCGACCTGATGAACGAGTTCTACGCCACGCAGAACCTCATCGGCTTTCCCTGCGGCAACACGGGCGCCCAGATGGGCGGCTGGTTCCGTAAAGAGATCAACTCGATCGCCGATCTGCAGGGCGTCAAGATGCGCATCGGCGGCTTCGGCGGCAAGGTGATTTCCAAGGTCGGCGTGGTGCCGCAGCAGATTCCGGGTGGCGAGATCTACCCGGCCCTCGAGAAGGGCACGATCGATGCCGCCGAGTGGGTCGGCCCTTATGACGACGAGAAGCTGGGCTTCTACAAGGTTGCCAAGTACTACTACTACCCCGGCTGGTGGGAAGGCGGCGCCATGCTCCACACCATGGTGAACCTTGCCAAGTGGGGCGAACTGCCGCCGGCCTACCAGGCCATCGTCAAGTCTGCCAGCCAGGCCGCCAATTGCGACATGATGGCAAACTACGACGCCAAGAACCCGACGGCGATCAAGAGCCTCGTGGCCAACGGCGCGGTGTTGCGTCCCTATCCGCAGGACGTCATGGAGGCCTGCTTCAACGCGGCCAACGAGACCTACACCGAAATCAATGCCAACAATGCGGCCTTCAAGAAGATCTATGACTCGATGGCCGCCTATCGCCGCGATGCCTATCTCTGGCTGCAGGTGTCGGAAGCGACCTATGACAACTTCATGATGGCGCAGCAGCGCAAGAAGACGCTCTGATCTTCGCGATCCGATTTCAACGAAGAGGGCCCCTCATGGGGCCCTTTTCATTTTCAGTCGAAGGCCGGTGGCGGTGGCACGCCACCTGACTCTCCGCCGCCCGTATCGAGGGCGGGAATCTCGATCTCTCTCGAATTCGGATCGACCTTCGGTCCGCTGTCCGGCAATGCAATCCATGGGAAGGCGACGGTGACAGCTATCATGATGGCCTGCAGAATGATGAAGGACACGGCACCGCGATAGATCTGGGTGGTCGAGATGCCGGCGATCCTTCCGCCGGTGACCTTGTCAATGTAGTCCTTCACCGGCGCCACCGAGCGCATGTAGAACAGCGCAAAGCCAAAGGGCGGCGTGAGGAAGCTGGTCTGGAGGTTCACGCCCAGCAGCACGCCGAACCAGACGAGATCGATGCCGAGCTTTGCCGCAACAGGGGCCAGCAGCGGCACGACGATGAAGGCGATCTCGAAGAAG
>JAPLOT010000573.1 GCA_026400595.1 Alphaproteobacteria bacterium
GCAGTCTGGCGGCCGATGCGCCGAGCGGATGGCTTATGCCGATGTGGCAGAAAACTGGCGCCTACGTCGGGCCGATGCTCGTTGGCGGCATTCCCCTCGGTCTGGCTATCGGTGGGGTGAGCGACTTCATGGTGCTTGCCAATATCAGGCAGTTCAAGTCGCCAGGTTGGCCTGCGCATACCTCGTGAGATGCGTTGCCGTTTGTGTCGCTCCCGCTAGCGGACAGTTCATGACCCGCGCTCTGCGACGCTTCGGTCTGTGTCGCAGAGTTGTCGCCATGAGAAACAGTGAGAGAACGTTGGCTATCAGCCCCTTATCTTCCTCCAGCTCCATTGCTGAATTGTCCTGGGGTGCCGAGCGACGACCGACCTGGAACACCTGGTCGACCAACGACTGTCTCCATGGATGTCGAAGCAATGGCGCGCTCAGATGGGGTAGATGCGCCGCGCGTTTCCGGATGCGATCATGGAGACGATCTCGTCCGCGTCCTGCGCGGAGCAGAAGTCCTCCGCAATCCAGCGATCGAGGACTCGCGAGATGGACCGCCTGAACAGGAAGGCACCGAGATAGTAAAGCTCGGGCAGGCCGAAGGCATCCGACGAATAGAGCATCTTGGAGAACTTGCCCATCTCCAGGGCCTCGGCGAGTATCACCTCGGACTGCGGTGCGGCGAAGTTCAGCGTGAAGCCGACATCGTAGTAGAGATTGCGGAACACTTCCGAGAGCCAGCAGGCCTCGCGCATGAACGGGAAGCAGTGCAGCAGCGTGATCGGCACGTCCCATTCGTCCATGGCCGCGATGAAAGGGGTAAAGTGCGTGGGATCGCAGGCATGCATGAGAATGTCGGCATCGCCCACCCCGACATGCGACTGCAGCGGGAATCTCCGTTCACGGCAGACCTCGCCCGCCGTCCAGAGGAGATGGCGTATGATGGTGGCATCGTCCAGGCGCCACTTGCCCGAAACCTCGGCACGTCTCATCCATTGTCCGGCTGCCTGGCTTACCGCCTCGTGCGAAGGCGGGCTGTAGTCGATGGCGAAGGTCGTGCGGTAGGCGACGATGGTCTTGAGCCCAACGGCGTTGCGTGACCGTTTGCGCAGCGTGTCGGCAAAGACATTGGGAAACGCGTCGGCCGAGACGCCTGCGCGAATGATCTCTTCGGCCAGCGCTTCGATGCGGACGACTTCGTGTGCCGGGACGGCGGTGACCTCTGCCATTGCGGGAACGTCGAGAATGATGCTGGCGCGGTGGCCCGTGTCGATCAGCAGATGCGACAGGCCGCAGGCGCGCATCAGACGCCGGTTGACTTCGTCCGGTCCCAGTTCCTGACGCCGCCGCACGTAATCCTCGCCGGAGACGCCCTTCTCGAGGTCCAGCATCGGCGCGCAGAAGCGGCGAACGGCAAGTCCGACAGGCTTCTGGAAGTCGCTCGTTCCCTCCGGCGGCGGACGATAGCTTTCGGAGATGAACTTCTGGAAGTTCACATAGTCGAGGTCTTTCGA
>JAPLOT010000486.1 GCA_026400595.1 Alphaproteobacteria bacterium
TCGCAGCCGCGATAGGGATTGACCGAGCGGTCGAAGGAAATGTCGGGCGACTCGTTGCGCGCGATGATGGACTTCGGGCTCTCCTCGTAGACCTCGGTCCTGAAGGGTGGCAGCTCTTCGAGGCTGTTCCAGCCGTCATCATAGAGGGCGCGGGACAAGCGCTCGAAGCGGCCGCTCATGTTGACGGCGGCGCCCCGGCCGCGGGCCTGGCCCGCGAGCGCGGTGAGGCGTCCTGCGCCCAGCATGGCCGGGTCGAGGCCCGTGGACTGGCGTCTGTCGATCAGGGTGGGCATGCGCAAAATCTAATCAGTCGACCGGAACAAATCAAGAACAAACTTGTTCGATGTCCCAACTTCGTTCAGCAAGCTGCCATGACCCGCCGCCAGATTCTCCTCGCGCTCCTGCCACCGCTGTTCTTCGGCACCGGCTTCACCATCGCCAAGCCGGCAGTGGCGCATTTCCCGCCGCTCTTCATGATGTTGATGGTCTATGGCGGCATCGCGATCGCCATGCTGCTCACGCCCGGCCACAGGCTGAAGACGCCGTGGCCGTCGATCGTGCTGATCTCGGCCCTCTGCGTGACCATCCAGGGCGCGCTGCTCTTCGTCGGACTGAAGGGCATGGCTGCGACCTCTGCCAATCTCATCCTGCAGACCCAGGTGCCCTTCGCGGTGATCCTTGGCTGGCTGATCGGCGGCGAACACCTCGACCTGCGCAAGAACATCGGCACGGCCATCGCGCTGGCGGGCGTCGCCATCGTCATCGGCCTGCCCGAGGTGCCGCCGCCGCTGGTGCCGACGCTCCTGGTGATCGCCGGTGCCTTCACCTGGTCGCTGGGCCAGGTGCTGGCCCGCAGGCTGGGCCGGGACTCCGGCTTCGGCCTTCTCAAGCTCAATGCCTATGGCAGCGTGCCACAGCTGGCGCTGGCGACGCTGCTGTTCGAGTCCGGACAGATCGCGTCGCTGCAGAGCGCCACCTGGCTGGAATGGTCGATGCTGCTCTTCGTGGGTGTAGTGGGCTTCTATCTCGCCTATCTCTGCTGGTTCGCAGTGCTGCGCCAGTGCCGCATGGACGAGGTGGCGCCCTTCATCCTGCTGATGCCGGTGGTCGGCATCGCCACCGCCTTCGCGCTGCTCGGGGAGGCCATCTCGCCCGCCCAGCTGCTGGGCGGCGCGGTGCTGCTCGCGGGACTGGCGATCGTCTCGGGCGTCGGGCTGCCGAAGCGGCGCAGGGCCGCCGCGTCCTGAGCGGCTCAGCCCTTGCTGCGCCGAAGATGCTCGTCGAGGCGCGGCATGATCTCGACGAAGTTGCAGGGCTTGTGCGTGTAGTCGAGTTGGGGCTTGAGGATCAGGTCCCAGCCGTCCTTGCAGGCACCGGGCGAGCCCGGCAGGCAGAAGACATATTTGCCCTTCACCACGCCGGCGGTGGCGCGCGACTGGATGGTCGAGGTTCCGATCTTCGGAAAGGAGACCATGTGGAACAGCGTGCCGAAGCCGTCGATCTCCTTGTCGAAGAGCGGGCGGA
The DNA here is from genome assembly GCA_026400595.1 of Alphaproteobacteria bacterium. GTDB lineage: Bacteria > Pseudomonadota > Alphaproteobacteria > Rhizobiales > Aestuariivirgaceae > Aestuariivirga. Next base: position 1,525 of record JAPLOT010000486.1, read on the forward strand.
TGGCCTCGATCGTCACGTCATGTCCGGTCAGTCCCGTGCCGCCGGTGGTGATGATGGCGTCGATGTCGCTGCGGTCCGTCCAGTCGCGCAGCACGTGGCGGATGGAGCGGACATCGTCCTTCACGATCTTGCGGCCCGACAGCGCATGGCCTGCCGCCGCGACGCGATCCGACAGCGTCTGACCCGATGCATCGTTCTCCAGCGTACGCGTATCGGAAATGGTGAGGATTGCGATTCTCACCGGAATGAAGCTGCGGGCCTCTGACATAACGTTTCGTCCTCAAAATCCATCCCGCCGCCGCGCGGGCCTCCGCAAAGTTACGCATGCGCAAGATACGTAAGATTTGCGCGTCTTCAGGCTTTGCGATCAAACAACATTCGCGCTGCGAGGACAAGGAAAAGTGCTGACGAGAGCACAGCGAATGCGCGCGCGATCTTGACGTTACCGGAGAAAATGCCGGCAAGACGTGCCGCAAAGGCAGCCACGGCGAAATTGATCAGTGTACCGCCTATATTGAACAGCAGCCCGAAGATGACAAGCTGCAGCAGCGGGTGCCCGTTGTCAGGTTTCACGAAGGGTGGAAGGAAAGCAAAGAAGAAGACGATGATCTTGGGGTTCAGGATGTTCACCACGGCGCCGTCGCGCCATGCCTTGAAGGCGCTCGCGTCGCCCGCCGCGGGCCGCAGAATCGCCGGCCCGCTGCGCAGGGTCTGGATGGCGATGTAGACGAGGTAGGCCGCTCCCGCATAACGGATCGCCTCGAAGACGGCCGGATTGCGGGCGAGCACGACGGCGAGGCCCATCGCGACCAGCGCGAGATGCACCAGCGACCCCGTTGCGATGCCGAGGCTGGCGGCGATTCCACTGCGCGTGCCGCCGCGCAGGGACTGTCCGAGGACGAACATCATGTCGTTGCCCGGCGTGAGGTTCAGCATCAGCGACGCCGACAGGAACAGCAGCAGGTCGGGCCACTCAATGGGCATCGAGCGCCTGGCGCAGGGACAGCAGATCGCGCCAGGCCAGGCGTTTCTGGGCGGGTTGGCGCAGCAGATAGGCCGGGTGCAGCGTGGGCAGCAGCGGAATCTTCCGTCCACTGACGGTTGCCTCGGTCCACTTGCCGCGCAGCTTGAGGATGCCGTCGCTCCTGCCCGTCAGCCGGTGCGCCGGCGTGGCGCCGAGGCAGACGATCACGTCGGGTTTCTGGATCTCGATGGTCCTGAGAAGGAAGGGCAGGCACATGGCGGTCTCGGCCTCGGTCGGCGTGCGGTTGCCGGGCGGCCTCCAGAAGATCGTGTTGGTGATGAAGACGGCGCTGTCGCGATCGTCCGCCTTGCGGTCCAGCCCGATGGCGGCCAGCATGCGGTCGAGCAGCTGGCCGGAGCGTCCGACGAAGGGCTTGCCCTGGATGTCTTCGTCGCGGCCCGGCGCCTCGCCCACCAGCATCACGCGGGCGTACGGATTGCCGTCGGCATAGCAGAGATTGGTGGCGGTCTTCTTGAGCGGGCAGGCGTCGAAGGCGGACAGCGCCGCTTCGATTTCCGCAAGCGTACTGCAGCTTGCGAGATCGGCCGGCGCCTCACCCTTGCGCGCAGCCTGCACGGCGGCGGCGAACGGCCTTGCCGCGGTCACGATAGCCGCGGCAGGCGCGGGTGCGGCAACCATGCGGTTCACGGGCGTATCCCCGATGATCTCGTCGGCGCCCATCTCGGCCAGCCAGGCCAAGGCGGCAGCGGCCGTCGCGGGTGTCATGTCGCTTTGGTTCCGTGGCATGTCCGAATTGGCGGCTTGTGTGGAGAATTCCGTCAATATAAACGCCCGCAGGAGCAAGCGATAGGCGGGAGTTATGTCTGTGGAACAGATCCAGCGCGAGGCCATGGAATATGATGTCGTGATCGTGGGCGCAGGCCCCGCCGGCCTTGCCGCGGCGATCCGGCTGAAGCAGCTGTCCCCCGAGATCAGCGTCTGCCTGCTCGAGAAGGGTTCGGAGGTGGGCGCGCATATTCTCTCCGGCGCGGTGATCGACCCGATCGCGCTGACCGAGCTCATTCCGAACTGGAAGGAACTGGGCGCACCGCTCAATACACCCGTCACCGAGGACCGTTTCTACATGCTCGGTCCCTCGGGCCAGCTGCGCCTGCCCAATTTCATGATGCCGCCGCTGATGGACAATCACGGCAACTATGCCGTGTCGCTGGGCAATGTCTGCCGCTGGCTGGCGCAGCAGGCGGAAGGCCTGGGCGTGGAAATCTATCCGGGTTTCGCCTGTTCCGAGGTGCTCTACCGCGAGGACGGCTCGGTCCGTGGCGTGGTCGCCGGTGTCGTCGGCATTGGCAAGGACGGTCAGCCCAAGGCTGACTTCCAGCCGGGCATGGAACTGCTCGGCAAGTATGTCTTCATCGCAGAGGGCGTGCGCGGCTCGCTGGCCAAGGAGATCATCGCCAAATACGATCTCGCCTATGGCCGGGAGCCCCAGAAGTACGGCCTCGGCATGAAGGAGCTCTGGGAGGTTCGCCCCGAGGTGCACAAGCAGGGTCAGGTAACCCATACCATGGGCTGGCCGCTCGGCCTGAAGGCGGGCGGCGGTTCCTTCATGTATCATCTGGAGGACAATCTCGTCTCGATCGGCTTCGTGGTGCATCTGAACTACAAGAACCCGCATCTGTTTCCCTACATGGAGTTCCAGCGCTTCAAGCATCATCCGCTGATCAAGCCGGTGCTCGAGGGCGGGCGCCGCATCGCCTATGGCGCGCGCGCCATCAACGAGGGCGGATTCCAGTCGGTGCCGAAGCTCTACTTCCCGGGCGGCGCGCTGATCGGCTGCTCGGCCGGCTTCGTCAACGTGCCGCGCATCAAGGGGTCGCACAATGCGATGAAGACCGGCATGCTGGCCGCGGAAGCGGCCTTTGCCGCGCTCACGGCCGGACGCAGCGGCGACGAGCTCGCGGCCTACGAGGAGGCTTATCGCAACTCCTGGGTCTATACCGACCTGAAGCGCGTGAAGAACGTGAAGCCCATGTGGACGAAGCTGGGGCTCTTGGGCGGCCTCGCCCTTGGCGGCCTCGACATGTGGATGAACCAGCTGCTGGGCTTCGGGCTGGGCACCTGGAAGCACGGCAAGCGCGATTCGGAGACGCTGGTGCCGGCGGCCGAGGCCAAGCCCATCGACTATCCCAAGCCGGATGGCGTGATCTCCTTCGACCGGCTGACCAATGTCGCCTTCTCGGCCACCAATCACGAGGAGGACCAGATGGTCCACCTCCGGCTCAAGAATCCCGACGTGCCGATCGCGGTCAACCTGCCGGCCTGGGACGAGCCGGCCCAGCGCTACTGTCCGGCGGGCGTCTACGAAGTGGTGCGCGAGGAGGGCAAGGCGCCGCGCTTCCAGATCAATCACCAGAACTGCGTGCACTGCAAGACCTGCGACATCAAGGATCCGTCGCAGAACATCACCTGGGTTGTGCCGCAGGGCGGGGAAGGGCCGAACTATCCCAACATGTGAGGCTGCCGGAGCCCGGCAGAGTTAAACTTTTAGCAGTTGCGGCATCCCCAGAAAGGCCTCATTTTGACAAGATGAGTCACCGCGCGTGCGCGGCATCGGGCCGTGCACCACATCGAACTGGACATCAATGCTGGCTTCCTCGCTTCGCGCCTTCATGATGGCGGCCCTTGCCGCCACCGCCCTCACCGCCCAGCCCGCCGCGGCCTACGAGCAGCTCGACGACCGGCTGCTGTCGGGCAACTACCTGGCCGGGCGCTCGGCCAGCGTGGCGCGCGACAATGACGTGGCCTCGGACTATTTCGTCCGCTCCCTCAAGGCCGATCCGGGCAATCCGGTCCTCATCGAGCGGGTTTTCCTGCTCAAGACGGCGGAAGGCGATATCGCGGATTCCGAGGAATATGCCATTCAGGTCCTTGGCTTCAACAGCCAGCAGCGCATGGCGCGCATCGTTCTGGGCCTGCGCGACTTCCGCAACCGGCGCTATGCCGAGGCGCGCAAGAATCTGGAAGTCGCCTCCTATACGCCGGTGGGCGAACTGACCTCCGGCCTGCTGGTGGGCTGGACCCATGCCGGCGAGGGCGAGCTCAACCTTGCGCTCAAGGCGCTGGACCGCCTGGACCGCAACGAGGCCTTCGTCAATTTCAAGAATTTCCACGCCGCGCTGATCAGCGATTTCCTCGGCAATGCCATTCGCGCCGAGGTCTTCTACA